>JAFGHO010000086.1 GCA_016930085.1 Spirochaetales bacterium | reverse complement strand
GGCTCCACATACATGACGTCCTCTGCGCTTATCTCCGCCCAGCCCATGGGGTCCCCCTTCCGCCACCGTTCCATGGCGTTTTTTTCAAGCGAAAGGATGGCATCATTCATCGGTTTATCTCCTTACCAGAGTTCACACGCGACAAAGAAATGCGCGTGCTTTGTATCTCATGACGACCGGGATCATCCTATCAGATGTTCGGGAATATGACAATCACGATCGAAAGCCGGATTCAACACAAGAAAGCCGCCTCTTGAGGAGGCGGCTTTCTGTTTACCGTTTTTTTACCAGCCCCGGAAACTCGGTTTCGAGTCGTTTCACTTTGGGCAGGTCCCAGAACACGATGTACGGATAATCCGGATTCTTCTCCATGAAATCCTGATGGTAGTCCTCTGCCGGATAAAAGGCTTCGAACGGAACGACCCGGGTCACGATTCCTCTTTCGAACACCCCCGCTTTATCGATTATACCGATATATTCCCCGGCTATCCGTTTCTGTTCGGCGCTCGTGTAAAAGATCGCCGAACGGTACTGTGTCCCCCTGTCCGGCCCCTGCCGGTTGAGCTGGGTCGGATCGTGGGCGACGAAGAAAAAGACCTTGAGGAGGGTCCCGTAATCGACAATGGCCGGATCGAATGTCACGCGAACCGATTCGGCGTGTCCCGTCGTCCCGGTACTGACCGTTTTGTAATGGGCGGTCCGTGCCTCGCCCCCCGCGTAACCCGATTCGACATCGATCACCCCCGAAAGGCGTTCGAAGACACCCTCGACCCCCCAGAAACAACCGCCCGCGAAGACCGCGGTTTCAGTGGATCCCGGTGTCGCAGGTTCCGTGCCGGGCGGTTCAGGAACTGCCGCAAAGAGGCTGTCTTCTTTCGGTATCAGAAATAGCAGTGCCGCAAAAACAAGCACCGTTATCGTTATCGCTATTGCCGCTTTCATATATTCCTCCTTATTTTTTAAAAGAACCTGTATATTCGCCGAAGCCGAATTCTTCCAGTCTGCCGGCCGGAATGAACATGAGCGCGGCCGAATTGATACAGTACCGCAGTCCCGTTGGTGCGGGACCGTCTTCGAACACGTGTCCGAGGTGGGAGTCCGCCGCCCTGCTTCTGACCTCGGTACGGACCATACCGTGGGTAACGTCCCTGTGTTCGACAACATTTTCAGCGATGAACGGCCGCGTAAAACTCGGCCATCCCGTCCCGGAATCGAACTTGTCCCGCGAACTGAAAAGGGGTTCGCCGGAGACGATATCGACGTAGAGTCCTGATTCATGATTGTTCCAGTATTCGTTCCGAAAGGGCGGTTCGGTTCCGTTGTTCTGCGTCACATCGAACTGAAGTGGCGTCAGCCGTTCCATCAATTCCTCCTTCGACGGTTTTACGCCCGTCCATTCGATCTTCCTCGGCGCGGTATGCCCGTTATCGCCGGCGCCGATGCACGACACCGTGGTAATCAAAAGAAATAATCCCATAAACACGTTTATTATATTATCCATAATCCAATTCTCCTTTCCGATTTCCGCCTCAAGCGAAAATAAAATTCTCTTCATACAATGTACAACAGAACGTCATTTTAACCAAAGGTAACGGTGAACAACCTCAACCTTCCCCTGACCGCGCATTTCATGACACGCTGTTTCCGTTCCTGAAACTCAACCAGTTGGTAAAGCCTGCTTTCTAACGGCCCGAGCACGCCCCCTTTCACATCGGGGGTGTCCGGGGGCACGGCCCCGTCGACACTCACCACGATTTCACCGCCGGAGGCTTCCGGTTCGACGACCAAAAACACCTTTTTCGCGTTGAAACCGATGTAAAGCCCCCCCGTGGATTCGGGAATGACGTAATCTTTCCTGATCGTCCACTTTCCCGAAAGCGACCATTCCCCGTTCGACGGAGAAGCGGACCCGCCGTAATCAAAAACGGTATCCCCGGCAAACGAATCCCGGTCGAGAAATCCGCGCGTCCTGCCGTAGCCGAGATAGATTTCCGGAGTCCCTGCCGTCAAGACGTGCTCTTCCCCGGACCGTTCCCGCCCCGGTTTTCTTCCCGTTTCTTCGATCAGCGCGCGGATTACCCCTTCCTGGTCCGCGTAGTCCCCTTCACCGAAGTGAACGTACCGCACATGTCCCTTTGCATCGATATAATAGTGTGCGGGCCAGAACCGGTTGTCATAGGCGTTCCATTGCCGGTAATCGTTGTCGAGAACGACCGGCCAGGTGACGCCGATATCCCCTATCGCTTTGGCCACGTTCGACCGGTTTTTTTCAAACTCGAACTCGGGTGTATGAACACCGATGACGAGAAACCCGTCATCCCGGTAGGCGTCATACCACTTCTTCAGATACGGGATTGACCGGATACAATTGATGCAGCTGTAGGTCCAGAAGTCGACGAGAACGGGCCTGCCCCCGAAGTCCGCCATGACGGGCGATCGGGGGTCGCTTTCCTCCATCCCGCTTCCTTCCGCGGGGGACGGAGGCGTGATTACATCGGTTTTATCCAGATTAAACCACACACCCCCGGCGACGATTTCGGGGGCTTTTCCGAAGTCCTTCATGATCCCCTGTTCATAGGACCGGGCCGGTGAAAAATCCCCGCTTCCCGTCATCATCATCGCCCCCCCTCCCGTTTTTCTTTCCATGAGGGCTTCGGTTACGGGATGAGTGTTTTCAATCGCGGTCAATCCCTCGCCGTAACCCGGAAAAAGATCCAGTAGCCCCGCCTGAAGCTGCCTGTCCAGCCCGAATCCTAAAGCGATACCCGTTGAGATCATCAGCACGCCGAAAATCTTTTCCAGCTTCGCGGTATTCCTCGAAAGAAAGGGAACCCGTTCGATCAGGGTTCTGCCGCCGAACATGATCGCGAGCATCGGAATCGAGGTGCCGGCTGAGTATGAGAGGGTGACGAACACCGATCCGATATCGATCCTGCTTGTCAGCGCGAGACTGATGACCGAGGCCATGATCGGGCCGACACAGGGGGTCCAGACCAGTCCGAGGCTGATCCCCAGGGGAAGCCCGGCGGCGAATCCCCGTATGCCCGTCTGCGGCCCGTCCCCCACTTCTTCCGGCTGCGGTTTCCGGCGTCCGAATTTCGCGATCCTCGATGCCGCCCTCCCGAACCACTCGTGAAACCGCGGGACGATCATTGTAAGGCCGAAGAGGATAATCAGGATAACCGCGGCAATCCGGAGGACATCCGCCGGAATGCCGAACAGCCTGACGATCTGCGTCAACGCGAGGGTGAAAAAGGTGAAGCTCGCCGTAAATCCCGCGACAATCCCGAACGAACGCAGCCTGCTTTTCCCCACACTCCCGGAAAGGATCACGGGGAGGAGGGGAAAAATGCAGGGAGAGAGGATCGTGACGATACCGGCCAGAAACGCGAAACCGATAAGGACTATCATAATCACACCCTTCCTTTCTTTATTCGCTTGCACGAATAAATTTAGAAAGGAAGTATCACAAAAGTGTCACAAAAGGGAAAAAAAAGAATCACGATCGGGAGGGGGCGAGGGTAAAAAAGAAACGTGTTCCTTTACCGGGCTCGCTTTCCACGGACAGAAGGCTTCCGTGGAGTCCGGCGATCTGCCTGGCGATGGCAAGACCCAGTCCGGTTCCGCCCGGCGGTGCGGCCGGGCCTTTTTGTGCCTTGAAGTAGCGTTCGAACACATGGGGGATATCCTCCGGTTCGATACCGCTTCCCGTATCGATCACCGAAACCTCCGTCCCATTTTGGCCGCCCGAAAGCGCAAGCCGGACGGAACCGCCTTTAGGCGTAAAGCGGAGGGCGTTCTCGATAAGGTTGGTGATGAGCCGTTCTATCATGCCGATATCGCCGTCGACCGTATCCGCTTTGCCGTCGGTCTCGAGAAGAAGGGATATTCCGGCCCGTTCCGCTTCGGGTCTGAGTTTCAGCACGATATCCTGGGCGAGTTCCCCGAGCCGGAAAGTTTCCTTGCGGGGCTGCATCTGTTTCGTTTCGAACATGACCAGGTCGAAGAGTTCCTCGACAAGCTGCTTTAAACCGGAAACGTTTCGAAGCACGATCTCGAGGTACGCTTTCCGTTTTTCCGGGGAAAGTGAAGTGTCCTTGATGATTACGGTTTCAAGGTATCCGCGGATCGAGGTGAGCGGGCTGCGGAGGTCGTGGGAGATATTGGCGATCAGTTCCTTTCTGAGCCGTTCGGCCATTCTGAGTTTCTCCACGCCAGCCTCGATTTCAGCCGCCATTTCATTGAACGCCCGGCCGAGCCCGCTGATTTCATCGCTGCCCCTGACGGTAAGGCGGTACGAAAAGTCCCCGTTTTTAAACGCGCCCGCGGCCTGAGAAAGCGACGTGATCCGCCGCGTGAGGAGGAAGAAGAGGGAAAGCCCCGCGGCCAGTGTCGTCAGAAGCGCAAGGAGGAACGTGATGAATCCTGCGCGCATATAGTATGAGTCGCGTAGGGTGTCGAACACCCGCTCGTAGCTTTCTCCCCCCAGGATGATATAGACATACCCGTCGGCGGTTCCCATCCGGAGGGGCGCCGCGGAAAAGGGCTTCGAGCCCCTCATGCTTCGCGGATCGTCTCCAAGAATAAGCCGTTTTCCACCGCTTCGGATAAACTCCCTGACGGGCTCAGGATCGATCTTCCGCCGCACCACCATTTCGCCTGGGTGGGTGAAATACGTAAGGATCACACCGTTTACGTCGAGGAGATAAATCTCCACCATCGGATTGAGGACCATCATGTAATGGATGGCGGCCTTGATACGGTTTTCATCGAACCCTTCGGAAACGAGGGGTTGAATTTCCATCGCGATGCTTTTGGCGTATCCCGAATTGAAAAACTGCTCCGCTTCGTCGAAGAGATGGCCCGCCAGGTTGAAGGCGATCGCGATACTTCCCGCCCCGAGGAGAACGATAAGGAGAAGAAAGATCACCGAAAGACGCGCGTAAAAGGAACGGAATACCGGTTTCATCATTCGATTTCCCCTGCTTCGGAAAAACGGTACCCGATACCCCATACGGTTTTCAGGTAGTCCGGATGCGCTGGATCTTTTTCTATCTTCGCCCGGAGTCTGTTGATATGGGAATTGACCGTATGATCGTAGCCTTTATACTGGTATCCCCAGACAAGCCGGAGCAGGTCCGAACGGCTGAAGGCCCTGCCCGGATTCCGGATAAAAAGGGCGAGAAGATCGAACTCCTTGACGGTCAATTCGATTTTTTTACCGTTGAGGGTCACTTTCCGTTTGTCGAAATCGCACACGAAACCGCCGAACCTGACGATCCCGTTCCCATCCGGTTCGCAGGCGGTCTCCCTGTCCGTTCTGACGCGGCGGAGCAGGGCCCTGACCCGCGCGACCAGTTCGCGGACGCTGAAGGGTTTTGTCAGGTAATCGTCAGCCCCGATTTCGAGTCCCAGCACCCGGTCGATCTCGTTCGATTTTGCCGTGAGCATGAGAATCGGTGTGCGCGGATCCTTCTCGCGAATGCGCCTGCACACGGCGAGGCCGTCCATTCCGGGAAGCATGAGATCGAGGATAATACAGTCATAGGGTCCTGCGAGGGCCTTTTCGAGGCCGCTTGAGCCGTCGGAGCACCGTTCCGTCGTGTACCCCGCGTCCTCGAGGTGGATCCTGATGACATCGGCGATCTCGTGGTCGTCTTCTATAATAAGGATTTTTTCGGTTTCAGCCATATCATCTCTAAGGTAAAGGTATCCGAAAGGAAGCATATTGACAACAGACAGCATGGATATTAATAATATCACCCGGCTTCATGAAATTTTTTAGTGGCAGTTCCTTTCATCACTGTCAATAATTGTCAATTTCGACCGAATTATCGGAACAAAAAAGCAGCCATAATAACAGTTTAAAATCATCCTTTGTGTATTGCGGCCTCCTGAAAAAGTTGGAACCACCGGAGCGACGAACCAGGAGAGGTCCCTCTGATTTAAAGGAAGTGATTTTTATTTTCCTTGTATCATTGACATCCCAATTGATGAGTCCTGCAACCTCTTCAATGGAGATATGTTTTTGCCCTTTAGGAAACTTTTTATATATTTCACGCGCTTTTTTGTCATCAAGCCGTATAAATTTTGCCTGAACGCGCGGATTTTTCGCTAATGTCACCAATAAAAACAGAATAAGCGCGAAAATACCGAAATATAGCAATGCTTCCATATTCTATTTATCCTCCTTCAGGTAAACCCGTTATTTCCAATTAATATTATTCACCTGTACGACATATGTCAATTTTGACATATCACTATTATAATAAAAGAATTTTACACGAAGTACCCGAAGATAACGAAGATTTTTTTAAAGGCACATAAAGGGGAAACTATCTTTTTATTTTATAGAGAATTATGATAATAACCACTTTGTTTCTATTCTATTAGCTAAAGGTGACATGACATATAGATAGTATAAAAAGACAGTTTAGGGGTACTCATATTTACGATTTTCGCTTCGCGGCCCGGGCTACCCGAAGCCCTTCGTATTAAAATATTATTGGAATGTAATAGCGCAGCTTCATTTTTAGTCCACGGTCCCCTCTCCCTTCCGTGTCCTTCCGTGCCTTTCATGGTTGTTCTTCTTTTCCGCCGCGTCGCATCGGCTTTATCAAAAAGAAATGGCAACCCCCAGATCGACTGAAATCGAATCGAGTTCGAGGCTGAGCGAGTCCCCGTACGGGGTTTTTCCCGGTATCCATTTGCTCGCGGCAAAAGCCGCATCATCTTCATCGGAAGCGATATTGACCCCGCCCAACTCGAAGCCGTACGGGTCGCTGCCGAAGGTTTTTTTATACAGCACGCCCGCGGAGAGAAGCACCCTTGGTGAAATATAGTATTCCACTTTAAAAGCCCCGATCACACCGGTAAGCAGCCCGTTTCCCGAGGTCATGACGATATTTTCCCGTCTGTAGCTTTCTTCCAAGTCCGGTTCCGCGGGTTGTTCGTCGAAACCATACTCCCCGACGTAAACGGGAAAGTTGGTCAACTCGAGTCTGGCGTTCCAGAAACCCAGAAGACCGCCGCCCCCGGCCGAAACGGTCAGCCGTTTAATCGGATTGAACACGAAAAACACCTGAAGATCGAGATAATACTGATTGTATTCCACATTACAGTGAGGCAGATCGGTATTCGAGAGACCTGTGATTTCATAATAAGATTTCAGCACCTCACTGTTGTCGTAGTCGGGTGAAGCCGGATCGAAGGGGCCGAACTGAAACTCGGTCCAGGCGGTGTGGGACGCGACTGAAAGCTGGAGAAAGTTCCACGGCCTGTAGAAAACACCGGCGTGTACGTCGACGAGCAGGGGGGCGGATTCGATATGCGGCGGGGCTCCCGCGATCAGGATATCCGTGGTTGTCCCTCCGCTGAACCCGAGCCCGTACCTGAACACGTAGCTGTACCGCGACGACCGCGATTCGCCGATCAGTTCCGATTTTTCCATGGCCACTGTCTCGGCCCCGATCACCACGGCCGTCTCGACATCGATGAGCCGGGCGTTCAGCAAAAATGCGTCCCCCGCCTCAGTGATACTCCCCGCGATGAAATAGGCGGCGCCGGTGAGGCTGCCGATCCTGAGGGCGTTCTCCGAGGAGGCGAGATCGGAAAGGGAAAACTCGATTTCCTCGATGATCCGGTCCATGTTTTTACGCTCCGTGAGGATGAAGGCGGTCGAATTGACGACCTCGTTTCTGATCAGTTCCTCCATGACCGCCCCCAGATTATGCTTCCGGGCGAGTTCCCCCGATTCGATAAAGGGGAGGACGGCAAGCGGCCTTTTCAGATAGATGTCTTCCCTGCTTTGCGCGTACTGTTTTATAAGCGAAGAAAGCAGGGTGACGACGTCTCTCCTGATATCTGCGGAAACGAATCCCAGACAAAACACAAGAAGGAAAAAAGAAAGTATTATTTTTTTCATATCTAAAGTTATACCATTCCACGGCTATATTTTCAAATCTTTTTATTTCATATATACCGTGCATATCATTTCCGGCATTCGCCTTCAAATCGCGCGGGCCAAGCTTGACACGAAAGAAAATAAAGGGTATGTTTTCACCGAGGAAGCAAAATGGAACACCGTGGGGGTGATATAAACCCTCACCCCGCCTTTTCCCCCCGTCATGTCCGGCCGGTATTGAAAAAGGCCGTATGATATCGGAGGGGGCCGCATTGAGGATGCAGCAAGACAATTGTTATGATTCTGAATCGTTATTGAGGAATACCGATGCCACGAAGAACGGACATCAAGAAAATCATGATCATTGGCTCAGGCCCGATCGTTATCGGCCAGGCATGCGAGTTCGATTATTCGGGCGTCCAGGCATGCAAGGCGTTGAAGGAAGAGGGTTTCGAAATCGTCCTCGTCAACAGCAACCCGGCAACGATCATGACGGACCCGGATTTTGCCGACCGTACCTATATCGAACCGCTGGATACTGAAATTCTCAAAGAGATAATCCGCCGCGAACGCCCGGACGCGCTTCTCCCGACCCTCGGCGGACAAACAGCGCTGAACCTCAGTCTGGATCTCCACGGCAAGGGAATCCTCGGCAGGTTCAATGTCGAGATGATCGGGGCAAAGGCAAAGGTCATTGAAAAAGCGGAAGACAGAAACCTCTTCAAGCAGTCGATGCAGAAAATCGGACTTGAGCTTCCCGAAAGCATGTCCGTGCGCACGTTCGAAGAAGCGGTCGAATTCCGCGACAGTATCGCGAGGTATCCACTCGTTATCCGGCCCGGTTTCACCCTCGGCGGAACCGGCGGCGGTATCGCGTATAACGATGCCGATTTTAACGAGATCGTCCGCCGCGGACTTTTCTACAGCCCGACCTCCGAGGTGCTTATCGAGGAGTCGGTTATCGGGTGGAAGGAGTTCGAACTCGAGGTGATGCGGGACAACAAGGACAACTGCGTCATCGTCTGTTCCATCGAAAACCTCGATCCCATGGGCATCCACACGGGCGACAGCATTACCGTGGCGCCGGCCCAGACCCTCACGGACAGGGAATACCAGCTGATGCGCGACGCGGCGATCGCCGTCATGAGGGAAATCGGCGTGGACACGGGGGGCTCGAACGTCCAGTTCGCCGTCAATCCCCAAGACGGCAGGCTTCTCATCATCGAGATGAACCCGCGCGTTTCCCGTTCGAGCGCCCTCGCGTCCAAGGCGACCGGCTTCCCGATCGCGAAAATCGCGGCAAAACTCGCCGTGGGCTACACCCTCGACGAAATCAGAAACGACATCACAAAAGAGACGCCCGCCTGTTTCGAGCCGGCAATCGATTACGTGGTGACCAAAATCCCGCGATTCGCCTTCGAGAAGTTCGTCGAAGCCGACGACACACTCGGGACACAGATGAAATCCGTAGGCGAGGCCATGAGTATCGGCAAGACCTTCAAGCAGTCGTTTCAGAAAGCGCTCCGGTCACTCGAAACCGGGCGCTTCGGTTACGGGGCGGACGGAAAAGACGGGCGTTACGAGCGGATGACGAATGAGGAACTCGATCGTGATCTGCACCGGCCTAACGCCGGCCGGGTCTTCGTGATCCGGGCCGCGTTCAAGCGGGGCTATGGTATCGAGAAAGTACAAAAACTCACCGGTATCGATCCCTGGTTTCTCGGACACATGGAAGAACTTGCAGCCTACGAGGAAGAAATAAAAACGGGGGGCGGGCTTTCCGGACTAAAAAATGATCCGGCGCTTTTCAGGCAGGCCAAGGAGTTCGGGTATTCGGACAGACAGATCGCCTTTCTCCTCGGGACGAACGAGGATGAGGTCCGCAAAGCCCGGTTCGAGATCGGGCTGCTTGCATCCTACGGCAGGGTCGACACCTGCGCGGCAGAGTTCGTCGCCTTTACCCCCTACCTCTACTCGACCTACGGGGAGGCAAGCGAATGCCCGCCTTCGGACAGGCGCAAAATCATGATTCTGGGCGGCGGTCCGAACAGAATCGGGCAGGGCATCGAGTTCGATTACTGCTGCGTCCACGCGGCGTTCGCCCTGAAGGAAGCGGGGTTCGAAACGATCATGGTGAACAGCAATCCGGAAACCGTAAGTACGGATTACGACACGAGCGACCGGCTTTATTTCGAACCGCTCACCCTCGAAGACGTCCTCCATATTTACCGGCGGGAACAATGTGAAGGAGTGATTGTCCAGTTCGGCGGCCAGACCCCCCTGAACCTCGCCCGCGCGCTCAAGGAAAACGGCGTGCAAATCATCGGGACCTCCCCCGAAAGTATAGAGGCCGCGGAGGACAGGGACCTTTTTCAGAAAATCGCGCGGAAACTCGGCGTTCGGCAGCCGGAAAACGGTATCGCCGTCTGCGTCCGCGAGGCCCTGAACGTGGCCCATACCGTCGGGTACCCGGTTCTCATGCGACCGTCGTTCGTCCTCGGAGGAAGGGCGATGGTCATCGTGCACAACGACGAGATGCTCGAAAAATATATGGCGGAAGCGGTCGAGGTCTCGGAAGAACGACCCGTGCTGATCGACCGCTACCTCGAACAGGCGGTGGAGGTCGATGTGGACTGCATATCCGACGGAAACCGGACCGTGATCGGTTCCATAATGGAGCACATCGAGCTGGCCGGCATTCATTCAGGCGACAGTTCGTGTACGATACCCGCGACAATTCTCTCCGAGGCCGCGCTGAAAACGATCCGCGAGTACAGTTACGCCCTTGCCGAGGAACTCGGGGTTTGCGGACTCATGAACATACAGTACGCGATCAAGGACGATGTCGTCTATGTGCTCGAGGTCAATCCACGCGCCTCGAGAACCATCCCGTATGTCAGCAAGACCATCGGTGTGCCCCTGGCGAAACTCGCGGCGCTCGTCATGGCAGGCTTCAGCCTTGACGAACTGGGATTCACCGGCGAGGTGATTCCCCGTTATTATTCGGTAAAAGAGGCGGTTTTTCCCTTTGTCAGGTTTCCGGGTATCGACATCGTGCTGAGTCCGGAGATGAAATCGACCGGGGAGGTCATGGGAATCGACACGAATATCGGGATGGCGTTCATAAAAAGTCAGGTCGCGGCGGGGAACGTCATTCCCTCTTCCGGGAAGGTCTTTGTCAGTGTCAGGGATGAAGACAAGGATGAGATCGTCCCCCTGGCGCGCCGGCTTGTCGAACTCGGGTTCAGCATCTACGCGACGCGGGGAACGAGTACGGTGCTTCGCGACAATGGGATACGAAGCCAGGCCGTATTCAGGATTTCAAGCGGCAGGCCCAATATTATCGATCTCATCGAGGAAAAAAACATAAGCTGGCTTATCAACACACCCTCGAGCGGAATCAATTCGATGATCGATGAAATAAAGATGCGCTCTCACGCCGTTATCCGAAAAATACCGATCACGACCACATTGAACGGCCTGCGGGCCGCCATCAACGGGATCAAATCCCTCAGGGAAACGGAACATATGGAGGTATGCAGTCTCCAGGAATACCACAGACACGCGCCCCGGATCAACCTTAAACCCCTGAAAAATACGGTACAGGCATAACGGGGACTTGAAAATAGCGTGCAGGGGTGATATTCTTTATCGAGGAATCATTCCGAATAATATTCCAGATCGCCTTTTACCATTTCCTCGATGAGGGCCTGAAAGCTGATCGTCGGTTCCCATTTCAATATCCTTTTTGCTTTGCTGTAATCTCCCAAAAGGATATCGACTTCGGCGGGTCTGTAAAAAAGCTGATTTATTTTAACATATTTTTTATAGTCCAGCCCGGCACAGTCAAAAGCGCGTTGACAAAACTCTTCGACCGAATGCGTTTCCCCGGTACAGATGACGTAGTCATCCGGTTTTTCATGCTGAAGCATCATCCACATGGCCCTTACATAATCCTTTGAATGTCCCCAGTCCCGCAATGCCTTTAAATTCCCCAATTCCAGTTTATCGGCGAGTCCGAGTTTGATACGGGCGGCATGCGATGTAATTTTACGCGTCACAAACTCGAATCCCCGTCTGGGAGATTCGTGGTTGTAGAGAATACCATTGCAGGTAAAGATATTGTAGGCTTCCCGGTAATTTTTGGTGAGAAAGAAACCGGCCACTTTCGATATGCCGTATGCGGAACGCGGATTGAACGGCGTGTCCTCGTTCTGGGGGACTTCACGCACATTCCCGAACATTTCACTGGAGGCGGCGAAATAGAATCTGGCATTGGGAACGATATCCTTCACCGCGGAAAGCATATAATGCGTCCCGCTGATATTCGATTGAAGTGTCGAGAATTCGTCTTCAAAGCTGTATGACACAAAACTCTGGGCGGCAAGATGATATATTTCATCAGGTTTTACATCGGCCATGGCTTTATAGATCGATGGGTAACTTTCCAGGGATCCCGGTATAAGTTCAATCTCGTCGATCATGTCCTTCAGGCGAACGAGACGGTGCGAACTGTCTTCGAGTGCGACCCTTCGAATAAAGCCGTATACTTTATACCCTTTTTCGAGAAGCAGACGCGAAAGATATGATCCGTCCTGACCGGTAATCCCCGTAATAAATGCTTTTTTCATAACGATACCGTTCAAGCCTATATTAAACACGGGTCCATGTCAAGTTTTTGAACCGCACAAAAGACAATTGTCGTACGGGACATCAGGGTTAACCCGCTTGACAACGGGACGCCCGGTTGTTAAATTTTCGATATCGATAAGGACAGGGTATCATGAGTGAAAAATGGAACTGGAAAAAACAACGGGAAAAACGGGCATTTTTGGCGCTTGAAAACGGAATGGTGATGCACGGCTATTCGATCGGCGCAGAGGTCGACACCCCCGGTGAAGTGGTCTTCAATACGGGAATGACGGGGTATCAGGAAATACTCAGTGATCCTTCCTATCACGGACAGATTGTCACGATGACGTACCCGGAAATCGGCAATACGGGGGTCAACCGCGACGACATGGAGTCCGGCAGATTCTATGCGCATGGTTTCATCGTCCATAATCTTAACGAAACAAGCAACTGGAGAGCGTCGGATTCACTCGAGCGGGGTCTTGAAAAAGAGGGAATCCCCGGTATTGCCGGGATCGATACCCGTACGTTGACCGCCCTGCTTCGCGATAACGGGACGCAGAAAGGCTATATTTCCGTAACGGGTACGGTCGATGAAAAAGAAGGGGTTTCACGGGCCCGCGCGTGGGAAGGACTCGACAATCAGGATTACGCGATAAAGGTCTCCTGCACCCGGCCGTATACATGGGATGAAAACTGTATCTATACGCGCAGCTGGGGAATAGCCGAAAACCTTCCGCCCACGGATATGCATATCGTCGCCTTTGATTTCGGTATCAAATGGAATATCCTTCGGAACATGCGGAAACAGGGGATGAAAATCACCGTCGTCCCGGCGAAAACGACGGCGGCCGAGGTGCTCGCAAAAAAACCGGACGGCGTTTTTCTCTCGAACGGTCCGGCCGACCCCCTCGCCGTTTCCTACGCGATCGAAACCACCCGTGAGTTGATCGGCAAGGTTCCCGTTATGGGAATATGTCTCGGGCACCAGATTATCGGCCTTGCTTTGGGGGGAGACCGATTCAGACTCAAATTCGGACATCACGGCTGCAATCATCCCGTCATGGATATCAAAACGAAACGTGTCGAGATTACCAGCCAGAACCACAACTTTGCCATCGACACGGACTCACTCGATCCGAAACTTATCGAGGTGACCCATATCAACCTCAATGACAGGACACTCGAAGGATTCGAACACACAAAAGAACCGGTTATCGCGATCCAGTACCACCCGGAGGCCGGGCCCGGGCCCCACGATCCTTCGTACCTGTTTACGCTCTTCAGGGAACTGGTGCATCGGGCGTAACAACCTCAGCCGGTCCGTATGTCAAAAGACGGGGATTCGTGTGGCCATGAAAGTTTTCATTGACAATCACCTGTCTTCGTGTTATCTTTTCACCATCGCTATAATTTAAAAATAAATAAAACAGGGGTAATATGACGGACAAAAAGGGATGTTTCATAATACCGGTGGTGCTTTCCATATGCCTTTTAACGGCGGCTTCGTGTCTCCCCCCCCTCGAACTGCCTGCATCGTTCAATACGGGTGAGGTCGAGGTTCTCCTGACGGGAAATGCTTCTTACGATACCATGAAATCACTCATACCGGGGATCGAGGGTATCTGGATTTCGATAGCCCGCGTCGAAGCCCACAATGACGACGGGACATGGCGGACGATCGTCGATAACGGCGGGGAGGGGATGCGGTTCAATTTGATCGACATCGCCTGTGATATAGCGGTCGTCGGTATCGGAGTCCTCGAAACCGGATTGTACACGCAGCTTCGTCTCGTTCTCGATAATGACAATTCCATCGATATCGTCGAGAATGAATTGCTGCGTGAATTGCCGCTTGCCGTGCCGGGAGGATCGGAAACCGGGATAAAACTCGTCACTTCGTTCGAGGTCACGCGGGCGGCACGTCTGAATATCGTTTTATCCTTCAATCCTGAGAAATCTCTCGTCGCCATGGGAAACGACAGGTTCAGGCTTCAGCCTGTTTTTGAAATAGAAACCATATCTCCGGTTGCAGATTAATCGGTTTCGGGCAACACCCTCACCGCGCCTTTGTCCGCTGAAGCGGCAAAAAGCGCATACGCATGCAACGCCTTCGAGACCTTCCGATCCCTTCCCCGCGGGGTAAAGGCTTCCCTTCCGTATGCTTCTTCCTCTTTTTTTCGTTTTTCAAGCTCTCCATCCGAAACGAGAAGATTGATACGCCGATTTGGAATATCGATTTCTATCGTATCGCCGTTTTTAATAAGGGCGATCGCGCCGCCGGATGCGGCTTCCGGAGATACATGGCCGATCGAAAGCCCCGAGGTTCCCCCGGAAAAACGGCCGTCCGTAATTAGCGCGCATTCCTTGCCCAGATTGACGGATCGTATATACGAAGTGGGGTAAAGCATTTCCTGCATACCGGGTCCGCCTTTCGGGCCTTCATAGCGGATAACGACTACGTCCCCCGCTTTTATCTCCCCCCCTAAAATACCGTCGCACGCGGCTTCCTGGGAAAAATAAACCTTCGCTTTGCCTGTAAAGGCGAAAATGGACGGATCGACACCGGCAGTTTTTACGATACATCCCTGTTCGGCGATGTTGCCGAAAAGGACGGCAAGCCCTCCGTCTGCATAGTAACAATGCTCACGGTCGCGGATACAGCCGTCGATCCGGTCCGTATCGATATCGGTATAGGTCGAACTCTGGGAACCGAGTTCGAGATTCCTTCTGCCGTCACCCGGCGCGCTTTTCGCGTATTCGATCGACTCGCTGACCGCCGTGCTTCTAACGATGTCATAGCCGTCGAGTATTTCCTTCAAACTGGATGCGTCGACCCTTTTGACGGATGTATCGAGAAGCCCGCTTCTGTCGAGTTCGCCCAGGATCGCCATAATACCGCCCGCCCGGCTGACGTCTTCCATGTGGTAGCGGGAACTCGGTGCGACCTTGCAGAGGCAGGGTATTTTTTTAGAAAGGGCGTCGATATCCTTCATCCCGAAATCGACGCCGGCCTCGTTCGCGATCGCGAGCAGGTGAAGTACCGTATTCGTCGATCCGCCCATCGCGATATCGAGAGACATGGCATTCGTGAACGCGGCCCTTGTCGCTATCGACCGGGGAAGCCACGCCTCCTCGCCGTTATAGTAATAGGCTTTCGTAATTTCGACGATCCGCCTCGCCGCCTTGTCAAAAAGGTGTTTACGGTTGATATGGGTGGAAAGAATCGTACCGTTTCCGGGAAGGGCAATACCGAGTGCCTCGGCAAGGCAGTTCATTGAGTTTGCCGTGAACATGCCGGAACATGAACCGCAGGTGGGGCATGCTACCTTTTCGAGTTTCTCCATCATCTCGTCGGACACCGATGAATCCGCCGCCATGACCATGGCATCGACCAGATCGTACGATTTATCACCCAGCCGTCCGGCCTCCATTGGCCCGCCTGAAACAAAAATCATCGGAATATTGAGCCGCATGCCCGCCATGATCATTCCCGGCGTGATCTTGTCGCAGTTGCTGATACAGATCATGGCGTCGACTTTGTGCGCGTTGCACATATACTCCACACTGTCGGCGATAAGCTCGCGGGAAGGGAGGGAATACAGCATGCCGTCGTGTCCCATCGCAATGCCGTCGTCGATGGCGATCGTATTGAACTCAGGCGCAAAAAATCCGGACTCTTCGATCTTCTTTTTGATATACTGCCCGGTTTCGTGAAAACAGACATGTCCCGGAACGAACTGCGAAAAGGAATTGACCACGGCGATAATCGGTTTTCCGAACATCTCCTCTTTCATACCGTTCGCCCGCCAGAGGGCCCGCGAGCCCGCCATTCTTCTTCCTTTGGTATTAATCGAACTTCGTAACGGGATTGCCATAATCGTATACTCCTTTCATCGTGTTGCACTATACCATACCCTCCTTTTCTCATTTATACAAGGGACAGGCGTTTAAAAAAATAGACTTTCCGCCGCCTGCACCATTGAGACGGCCGTCGTCGCGGCGATGATTTTTATCGTGCACGACCCCGGGAACGCCATGACCGCCGAAGGCGTCGAAACGGTGTCGAAGCCGGATAAACTTTTCCTTGCGGGAAACGGGTAATCATGATACAATCGGATATCGGAGGAAAAAAATGAAAGACAAAAAAAGCCGCATAACAACCTTAATTTGTATCTTTATGTTTACCGCGATCGCTTCCCTGCCCCTCTATTCGCAGTCGTGCGGGGATGTCAATAATTCCGGTTCCGTGGATATCGTGGACGCGCTTCTGGTCGCCCAATATTACGTGGGCATGAACCCGTCCGTTTTTTACGAATCCACAGCTGATGTGAATGCGAGCGGATCCATCGATATCGTCGACGCGCTTCGCATCGCACAATATTATGTCGGTATCGTCTCTTCGCTTGAATGTTCGACGCAGACCTCGCCCCCGCAGACGAATCCCCCGCAGACCAACCCGCCGGCCCAGACCAGTGCGCCGGGTACCGGTACGGTCTATTCGGTTTCCGGGGGACGGCTTATGAAGGACGGTTCGCAGCTCAGACTCTACGGACTCAACTGGTTCGGGATGGAAACATCGGATCACGTCCTGCACGGTCTCTGGACCGGACGCCAGCTCGACGATTTTCTTTCGGATTTCACGGGCAAGGGCTTCAATGCCCTTCGCCTCCCGCTTTCTCCCGAGGTGATCAACGCCGGGTACGCGATTGACTCCGGCCCGTACTCGGGCGCCGACTGCGAAGCCATCTGCGACAGGGACGGCAGGGCCGCGCTGGAATACACCCTCGAGCGTACGCAGGCCGCGGGCATGTACGTGCTCCTCGATTTTCATACATGCAGCCCATCGTCACTCGGAAGCGGTCTGCCGGGAACCCCCATCGGCTGTTCCGGATACTCGCTTTCGAGCTGGCAGAACGACCTGAAATCGCTCGCGACCCTGTCGAAGACCTATACCAACGTGGTGGGAATCGACCTTTGCAACGAACCCTACGGCCTCACCTATTCCGAATGGGCAAGCCTTGCGTCGCAGGGCGCTCAGGCAGTCCTGAGTGTCAATCCGAATGTGACGATATGGGTCGAGGGCGTGGGCAACAACTCGGCCACGGGCGGATACGGCGCGAATTGGGGACAGAACCTCTACGAAGCGGGCAACATTTCCGGGATTCCATCCGACCGGCTCGTTTTCAGCCCGCATTCCTACGGCCCGAGCGTCGCGAGAATGGATTACTTCAGCGCCTCCAATTATCCGAACAACATGCCGGGAATCTGGGACACCCTCTTCGGCCACCTGGTAGGGGAAGGGTATGCCGTGGTCGTCGGCGAATACGGGGGCCACTACACGACGAGTTCCGATTCTTCCCAGAACGACAAACTCTGGCAGGACACCTTTGTCTCCTATCTCATCAACAAAGGGATCACGAGCAGCTTCTACTGGTGCGTCAACCCCAATTCCGGTGACACGGGCGGCATATACGGAGACGACTGGAAGACATGGAACAACGAGAAGCTCACGCTTTTACAACGGCTGATGCGATAGGGGGGAATTAATAAATATATGATTATAATACACTGAATACTCAATAATAATTAAAAGGGTTAAAGTCGGACAATAAATAGCATAGATCTATACAATCATTGCAAATATCCATGAATGTTATAGCTTTTTGCAGGATAAAACGATACCCTTTTTAATTGACAAAAAATTGATTTATTCTTAATCTTGTATAATCTATATAGTAATAGGTAAATTCTAGGAAATCAATATGGAAAACAGAATAAAATTGCTAAATTTTAATATAATTGAAGAAGACACGAAAAATATAGAATTTCAATTAAATAATATCGAACTTGATGATTTTAATCTCCTCATTGGAGACAATGCACAGGGTAAATCAAGATCATTGCGGGCAATTGCATTTTTTTCAAAGTTGGTCTCGGAAAATCCTAAAATTATTTCTACACACTTAAAAGCAACTTTTAATTTTACTTTACTTAATTCTATCCCAGAGGATAAAATATGCTATAATATAGAAATATTTCCAAATGGCCAGAAAAAAAACAAATATATCGAAGAGATAATACGGAACGATACTACGATATTTTCTTCCAAAGAAAAAGAAAATATTTTATTTAATGAAAAAGAGAAAAAAGAAATAAAGGATTTTTATATTTCTGAATATATTTCGGCCATATCTTCCATAACGGAATCCGGTTTTTTTACCATCAGTCTCGTAAGGAATTTCTTTCAGCGAATAGTGCTTATTTCAGCGATAAAAAGCAGAACGATAACGAATCAGCCGGATTCAGTTATACCAAATGAGGAATGGTCAAATATTGCTTCCGTCATGCAGACATGGAAGAAGTCATATCCGGATGAATATAGAGAAATACTAATGGAACTTAAGGATTTATTCAGCTTTATAAAAGATTTTTCATTCAGGGAAGCAAAATTTGAAAATGTAATATTTCCGATGATGGTAATAAGTGAAAATAATATGGTAAAAGATATTATACAAACTCAATGGTCGGATGGTATATATCGAGCTCTCAATATTTTATTATCGCCCAAAATACCATTTGAAATTAGCGGAGTAAAAATGACACCTTCATTGATTCTTATAGACGAAATTGAAAATGGACTCGATTATAAAACATTAAAAAAAATAATCAAGTATTTGATCGATTATTCTGAAGACATGCAGATTATAATTACAAGCCATTCTCCCCTTGTTTGCGAATTGGTTCATCCCGATCATTGGAGAATTATAAAAAGAAATAAATCCCAAATAAACGCATTATCACCCAGGGAAATTGAATCCGACCTTAAGAGTGAAATGGATTTGTTTCAGCAAAAACATTGGGATTTTTATACGAAACATATCGGTAATAGTGAAAAATATAACTACTGAACGGTAAGATGAAAAAAATCTGGGCATTTATCGAAGGAGATTCCGAAGAAGCCTTTATTGAAAATTTATTAAGAAATAACTATTATAATACAATTCAATTAGTAAAAGATATCTCCGTATTTATAACAACTGTACCCCAAAGTCCTTTTTCGTATTACTTGTATTGCGAAAATTGTGGTGGAGTGGACAAGATACCATATAGAATTAATGAGATGTATTACCAAATTGAAAAAAGCGAATCCGACAAGATTTTAATATTGTGTGATATCGAGAAATTAAAATGCCATAGTATACGCAAAAAAGAGATTGAAAGCAGACTTGATACTGTAATTGAAGATACATTCATAAAGTATATTTTCTTCAATCCCAAGATTGAATCTTTATATTGGGATTGTCCACACACGCTAAAACGAGTTATAGAAGTATTTTATAAAAAAAAATATAATAATACGATAAATGTGGATATTCCTTCACCTATATCAAATTGCCTTTATGATCTGAAAATGTTGTTAAGAAAATACGGTCTTACATATCGTGAAAACAGATTTGCTGCTGAATTTTTTCCCAGAATAAGAAATTATCGTGAATGCGGTAATGAAGTCGTTAAAAGGATTATCGGTTTCCTTGACTACTTAAGTTAATAATGAATAGATGTTTTTTCGTAAAATATTAATGTTTGATGTATTGAATTATTGTATGCTTTGCTAATTTCCTTGACATCCGCCGTCCGTTTTCATAAAATCTTTATCACAGGGGGCACCGCATGCAAAAGGAACCGCGGCCGGGCCGTGAAACGGATTACCGCGTACGCAATAAACCCTTCTACCTCCCCATCGGGGACGAAGTGGAGGTCTTCGAGCGGGCGTGGGCGGAACAGATCCCCCTCCTCCTCAAGGGGCCGACCGGGTGCGGGAAGACGCGCTTCGTCGAGTTCATGGCTTATTCGCTCGGGCAGAAACTCGTCCGCGTGGGAAAGGAAAACGGGGCGGCCGGCGGCGGACGCGGCAATCCGCCCGGCGGGGTCGGGAGCCTTTACACGGTCGCCTGCCACGAGGACCTCACGGCGCGGGACCTCACGGGCCGGTATATCATGAAGGGCGGAGAGGCGGTCTGGATCGACGGGCCCGCGGCCATGGCGGTGAAACAAGGCGCGATTTTATACCTCGACGAGATCGTCGAAGCGCGGAAGGATGTCACGATCATCATCCATCCCTTAACCGATCACCGGCGTACCCTTCCCCTGGAGGCCCTCGGAATCCAGCTTTCGGCGCCGCCGTCGTTCATGGTGGTGATTTCCTACAATCCCGGCTACCAGAGCATCCGTAAAAACCTCAAGCAGTCCACCAAACAGCGGTTTATCGCGATCGATTTCTCATACCCGCCACCGGAAAAGGAGGTGGTGATCGTCCGTACGGAAGGAAATGTGCCGGAGGACATCGCGGAAAAACTCGTTCTTCTGGGCAACGACATCAGAAATATTGCAACACTCGATCTCGAGGAAGGGGTGAGTACACGGGGGCTCATCCACGCGGCAAAACTCATCAAACGGGGAATCGCACCGGGGCGGGCCTGTTCGCTCGCGATCGCGCAGACCATCACGGACGAAAAGGACGAGATCGCCGCGATCGAGATCATCATCGACAAGATATTCAGATAGTGGAAAACCTCAATCGTGAAATAGAACAGGTTGCCGGCACCCTGAAAAAGACGAAGCCCGACCTGCTTCCCTTTTTCAGAAACACGATTCAGTATGTATCCGACCGCGGGCCGCTTTCAGCGGGACTCGTCCGTACGGCCGGTCTTTACAGTGTCGCATCGGAATATCTCTATATCGACATCCATACGGTCTACCGGACGGCATTCGAACGCGGTGAGTTCGAACTCCTTGGAAAACTTCTCTACTCGCTTACCTCAAAAAGCTACCGGGCCGCGGCGGCCTTTCTCTCCTATTACGCGGGGCTTTCATTTCCCCTGACCGCTATCGCGGATGAGGTCGTCGCGCTTTCCGAATGCGCGCACAACCGCCTTAAACCCCCTTCACGGATAACGGAGGTGATGAGCTTCTGCCTTTCGTTTTCCCGGAAAGACCTCTGCGGATTTTTCCTTCTCCATATCGGGCACATGACGAGGTATTCCCCGGGAACGGTACCCGACATCATCGTACTCATCAAAAAGCTGCTCGGCGCCTACCCGTGGGATGCAGTCAGACGGTGGATCATCCGCGGTACGGACCTGTTGACGAGCAACAGGGTCGACGAGGGGGTGCGGTTCCTTCTTCTCCGTTCGCAGCAGAGCAGGTGGCTTTTAGGGATCACGAACGTGGTGCTGGACGATGTCAGGAACGTGCTCAAACTCTACTGCGCGAGTATCGCGGGCAGGGAAATGAACGTCGACGGGCTCGACACATCGGGGTTTTCCTTTACGAGTCCTTATACGGACGGAAAGACGGTGTTTCTTCCCCAGGAGATACGCTTTTTCATAAAACCGGAAGAAAACGAACGGGTCTATACCGTCTATGCGGCCCTTCAGGCCGCTTCGATACGGCTTGCGACCTTCGAATTCGATCTTTCGGCAATCGATTTTGCGGACGAACTCCACGAACGCTACGGCACCCTTCTGCCCTCGATCATGGAGAATGTCAGAAGACAGTACGCCGATACCGCCAAAAGCATCAAACAAAGACCCGACGGCGAGATCGAGGTGATGTTTAAAAGCGGCCGCAGCATCCTGCTCCTCAACACCGACCATGAAAAGTTTTTCTACAGTTTTCCGACTCCCGCCTTTGCGCGCGACCTCTTCACCCTGGTCGAAAACGCCAGAATCTGCCACCGCCTTTCACTGATTTATCCCGGTTTGAGGGAGGATATCGCCATGGTAAAGGAATACCTCTGGCGGGCCCGCCCCCCGGTCGTTCCTTCCGGCGGAGACCGTCAGGCCGGATTCATGGCCGCCGTCGAATGCCTTATCCAGTTCAGCCTGATGAACGAATGGAAGGGTGACCCCGGTGACATTCGCCTGCAAAATCAGATTGAGGAGATCGTCCGGGTGTTCGACGGCGTCCGCAAGGAAGAACACACGGTACAGGACTCGGCGAGAATCTCTTTTATCCTGTACAACCTTTTTTTCGACAATTTTCCCCTGGTCGGTTATTTCAGCAGAAACGATCTTTCGGAAACATTTTCGTCACTCAAACAACCCGAAATTATTTCCGAGGTCGTTTTCAATGTATCGCCGGAGTTATTGAAAGAGGGACAGGGAAACGGGAACCTGTTTGATGAAGAAAGCGAAGACGATCACGAACGAAGCATCGACCTCGCGTCACTCAGGGACGCAGACGGCGGGGAAAAGGATATCAAGACTCTCGTATCCCGCGGGGAGGTGAAACTTTTCCGCTACCCGGAATACAATACGGCAAAGGGCAGTTATGAAAAGGATCACTGTTTCCTTTTCGAGCGGATCACAGACGGAACGGAAAACGATTTTTACCGGCAGGTCGTCAACAAATACAAACAGGAATACAAAAAAATAAGGAAACGCTTTCTCATGATGAAACCGGAAGCGGTGGAAATAAGCCGCCGCTGGGAAAGCGGTGATGAAATTCATATGACCGACGCCTTCGATTACCTGATCAGCCTTTTCCGCAAAACCACGCCGGAGGAGAAAATATATTTCCGCAAGATCAGAAATGCACGCGACATCATTGTCGCAATCCTCCTCGATTCGAGTTCATCGACCCTGGGCACCCTCGGTGCCGGGCGTATCATCGATATCGAAAAGGCCGCCCTCTGCCTTCTCGCTTCGGCACTCTCGGTGATCGACGATGCTTTCGGCCTGTTTTCATTTTACAGTATGGGGAGAAAACGCGTCATTTTCAATATCGTCAAGGACTTTCATGAAGCGTGGGACGAACGGACCCAGGCACGGATCACCCGCATCGAAGGTGCCGCAAGCAACCGCGACGGGTGCGCGATCCGTCATACAGTCCGCCGTCTTGTCCGTGAACCGAACAGAACAAAACTCCTCATCCTGCTGAGCGACGGGATTCCGGCGGACCCCGGCTACGGTTCCGAATCCGGCAGCGAGACGAACACCTACGCCATCGAGGACACCCGCCGGGCGATCATCGAGGCCAGAAAACAGGGTGTTATCCCCTACTGCATTACCATCGACCGCTTTGCGAAAAGCTATATACCGCATCTGTACGGAGAGTATGGGTACGCAATTATCGACGATGTGGGTATGCTTCCCGCAAGGCTATCACGGCTTTACCTGAAACTGACTCGTTGACCGGTTCCTTCTTTATGATGCATACGTGGAGTTTGCCGCAATACCTGTAACGGTTTCCTGTTGCCATACCTTCATCCCGGTTACTTCCCTTCTTCCATCTTTTTCAGCCCGTATGTTTTCAGGAGGTCATTGACATCCGTCGTTTTCAAGTCGATACCCCCGCCTTCTCCGAAAGGAAGTAGATAGATCGTCTTTCCGGCCAAAGCCTCCGCGAGTTTCATCTTTACCATGGTTTTCCCGCCAGCCGAGTTCAGTGCTGAAACCATTTTCTCGATCCCTTTAGCCTCCGCGATCCCCTCAGCCTCGATGGCGCGGGCGATTTTTTTCTGCTGCTCGTAGTAGGCGTCCGCCGCGATCTTCGACTTCTCGTACTCGCCGTCGACATCGGCCACCATCTTGTTCACCTCACCCTGGGCGGCCTCCAGCCGCTGTTTATACTCCTCGACCGTCGCATTTGTTTCGGACTTGAGGCGTTCGGCAATCTGGTCGGCGACCTTTTTTTCCTCTATCGCCTGCTGATATTCGGGATTGAAACGGTAATCCTTGGGGAGGACGCTTTCGACGATGACACCATACGGATTCAAAAAATCATTCAAAATCCTTTTGGCCGCTTCCGCCTTTTCCGTCCTTTTTTCGGCGACATAAAAGTCTTCCGTCTTGAGTTCGCCGAACACATCGCGGGTGATATTCCTGGTCAGCGTGCGCACGATATTTTCTTCGAGGTTTCTGTTGCCCCTGGCGATATTCATGAGAATGAACGGCGCCATTTCGGGATCGATCCGGTAGGCGATGATCACGTCCAGACTGATGTCGTTTCCGTCGATGGTCTTGAAAAGCAGGTCGTCACCCCCGGTCCTCGCGCCCTGGTAGAGGGTCGCGGTCATTTCCATGTTCATGAGTTTGGTGTCGAAGGTATACCATTCATTGATGAACACCGGAAAAAAATAGGTGGCGCCGGGTCCGTAAATCGTATGAATGACTCCGGATTCTTCAAAGGGCGACCATTTGACGACCCTGACCCCCACTTCCGTCGTCCCGGTCTGGTGGGGCGCGAAAAGACACAGCATCAAAACGGCCGCGGCGATAATTCCAAGCGTGATCATCACTGGTTTATTAATTTTCATCGGTTTACTCCTTTCCCTCATTCCCTGATCCCGAACATTCTGAGGGTCGCCTCGAGATCGAGGGGATTAATACCGTACCTCCCGCTCGATGTAAGCATGATGACCTCGAGGCCGGCATATACCTTTGCCATCTCGATACCCACGAGTTTGTCCGAACCCCGGCGCTGATATGCCTGATTGATCAACTCGGTTTTTCTCGCCTCGGCAAGTTTGACGAGAAGATCGGCATCGGCATGTTTTGTCCGGACATAGAGATCCATTTCCGCCTTTTGTTTGACCACATAGGCGTTCCCCTCTTCGAGTTTCACCTTGATGTCGGCCTCCCCTTCCTGGGTGACCTTGGAGAGAATCGCATCTTCCGCGGCCGCCTTGGCCTTTGACTGGTTGGTGAAAACAAGCTGGTCCTTCAGTTTTTTCTCCTCGATATTCCTTTGGATCTCGTCCGAATACTTGAAATACCGGATGAGAACATTCTCGACCGTGATTCCCTTGGGATTCAGTTCCCCGTTGAGAAGCTCCTTTGCCTTTTCCGCCTTTTCGACCCTGAGCGGGCTGTTGAAAAACTCTTCCGTCGTAAGCTCGCCGAGTGCCTCCTTGAGTTTGGGCTCGACCTTTGGAATGATTCCGTTGATCTCATAAAGTCTGCCCGGACCGATGGTCTTGATGGTTTTATATGGTTCGGTAATACGGTAGAGAATACTCACGTCCACGTCCACGAAAAACCCGTCCGAGGTCTGGATATGCGCCGCTTTTTCCATAAGCGCGTGCTCGGATGCCGATGTCGCATAGTTGGTCAGTTCGAAGACCTGGATATTGCGGGGGAAGGTATGCATGATATGAAGCCCGAACGGCATGATGAAATGAAAGCCGGTCGTGTATACGGTATCGAGAATACCCGTCTTGACGCCGACATTCACCTGTTTGATACCGTATTCGTTCGGCTTTATATACACGAAACAGGAATGGAAGGTGATAATGAAGACGACGATTGCGATCCCCGCGATCAGCAAAGGTTTTTTCGCGGCCGCCAAAAATTGTTTTGCCTTTGTTTTTATATCGATATTTTTTACATCCATACGATAATCCTCCTCTGCCATTAAATCATATGGAACGGGGAGTGATTGTCAATCGGATTCGAGCGGATGTCATTATTATAATAAATCCACGGCATGATACAAAAATATTTTTTGTAATGAATTTTGTCCATTATAATTCCATTTTTAGACTCAAAATGGAATTATAATGGACAAAATTTGTAGTTGAATCTCTATACATCCCTTGGCATCGTATTGTTATTTGAGAAATTAAATGTTTCATTGTCATTCGTTTTTAAGTTACTGTTTGGTATTGACAAATTCAGATTGTATATACAAAATTATCCCGGTAAGTCTGTGTCATTCTTTCCTTTTCTATGACAATTACGGGGAGGTCGATATGAAAAAGTGTATAGTAACCGTTTTGTTTCTACTAACTTTTACAGTTTCAATACAAGCACAAAATGCCGATTTTCTCGAAACCTTACAAATTGATGCTTTGACGATGAATGAGAAGCTGTTATTGTATTCGACGCTGAAAATGGACTGTGTTTTTCCGACATTGATGAACGGCATTATCGGTTTCGGGTCCGGGTCTTTTGCGCAAGCAGACTATTTATCGGGCACCATCGGTTTTTTAGGCGACACTATCGGTTTCGGCTTTTTGTTATTCATATATGCAGCCGATTCTTTCCGCATGATATATCTCGATACAGATACAATCAATTTACTGGCGGGTACCGGTATCGTTTGCGTTATACTCTCAAAGGCTTATCAACTGTTAATTCCTTCATTATATGCCGAAATACAAAACAAAAAAATTGCGCGGAAAATATTCGGACATTAGATTATTGTTAACGCTTCTACTATGTAATCCTTGCATGAGTGAAGGCAAATAAAATGGAGTGCGTAAATAAGTCTTATTTTTTTAATAACTAAATAAATAATCATTGTTTATTTTTTTCCAGAAAATACAGTCAAACAGGTAAATGAAGTGTGCATAAGCCTTTCATTATCGATATATTTTCACTATGATAATGGATCGGTATCGACCGGGGAGGAGGCCCTATGATAACCACACTGACCGTTATCCGTCACGGGGAGACGGAATGGAACAGAAAAGGCAAACAGCAGGGGCATGACGACAGCCCGCTTTCGGAAACCGGGATCGAACAAGCCCTCGCGATCGCGGCCTGGCTGAAACCGGTCTATGATGTGCTTATAGCGAGTGATCTCGGACGGGCCGTACAAACCGCTAAAATTATCGGAGAAGCCGCAGGGCTTGCCGTTACCGCCGAAAAGGGCCTTCGGGAGCGCCACCTCGGCATCATGCAGGGGCTGACCATGGAGGAGTTCAGGGAAAAACACGCGGAAGCGTATGCGTCGTTCAGATCCCACGATACCTCGTATGTCATTCCTGGGGGCGAAAGCGTCAGGCAGCGGCACGAGCGGATCACCGCGTGCTTTCGATCGATCGCCTCATCGCACGAAGGGAAAAATATCCTGGTCGTCACCCACGGCGGGTCGCTCGACAGTCTCATACGGTTCGTTCTCTCGATCCCGCTTACCTCGAACCGGCAGTTTTCCCTTGTCAATGGGAGCATCAACCGTTTTTCGGTAACGGACGGGACATGGCGGCTCGAAAGCTGGGGAGAAACCGGGCACCTTGCAGGTATTGCCGCACTGGATGATTTTTAGGTTGCATCCCTTGCGTCTGGCCGTAAAACCGGATAGGATGGATCATGAATATAAAAAAAGCGATCATGGGGGACGCGGATGATATCCGCGCACTTTTCTGCAACGTGTACAAGGCGGGTCATCCTTATCTGTTCAAGGACACGATCCAGCGGGATATCGAGAATGTGGATATCACCTCACTCCTCCTCTACCACAACGGAAAAGCCGTCGGTTTCGGCCAGGTAAGAAAACCGGAATATCCTTTCCTGTCGTATGAGGACAGCGCCTGCGAGATCTCCCGGCTTTGTGTGCACAAAGCGTTCCAGCATCAGGGAATATCCAAGATCATCCTTGCTGAGATCAGCAGTATCATCAGGGCGAAAAATCCGTCGTTTGTCACCGCCGATTGCACCACCGAAATCGATTATTCACAGCGCGCCTTGCGGAATTTCAATTTGAAACCGGTCGGTCTCTTCCGGGGACTCGCCCCCGATTTCACCGGAGAGGGCCAGAGCACAACGGTCCTCATGCTTATGAATATCAGCAAGGACTTCGCCGCGTCTCTGACCGGGGCGGAAACGGTCTTTCTCCCACCCTCACATGAACCGCTTGCAAAGATGATTTATGAATCGTTCGGACTCAAACGAGTCATTGACACGGACGGCGGGCACGGCGGGGATCGTTCCGGTATAAAGGCCGATGTCGATAAACACCTCTACTATGCTGAAAAAATGCGGGCCTCCGCCGGTTTCAACTACGGTTTTGTCGTCATCGATCTTTCCGGCTCCGATGCCCCTGATTCGATCGGTATCGCCTCTGAAGCCGGGTGTATGGTCGAAGGACTCATCCCCCTTGTCAAAAACGGCAATGGAAGCAGAAGCGACAAACTGATCATGAGAAAAATCCCGGACGCGATCGATACCGTGAAGATAAGGATTGCACCGGTTTACGCCGCTTTCAGGGAGATGATATTCGGTCGCGGCAGGTAATCATTTTCGAGGATTTTTTTCCTGCGGGAATCCGTATACGACAATTGTCGTATTAATGCTTATAATGGAAATATTTCAGAAGGTTTCCGCTCCAATTCATTGTCTTTTCACCCATATCTATACTACACTTATCAATACATGATATGTTTGTCTTTCTGATCGCGGGCGTAATAACATTCATTATCGTATCGTTTTTTATGATCAAATATTCCGATCATAAAACTTCGTTTTATGACCTTCTCACGGGTACCGGCGGACACACCCGGGAACGGCCTTCACAAAAACCGCGACATGTCTTCCTGGAAATCAAAAAGCATTACGGATTGCGGTATCCAAACGCGGATTACAATCTGCTGTCGGGAACTATCGATAACTTCGGCATCGAGATTAATTTTAATGAACGACAGCAACACTTCTTCGTCACCATCGAATCTCCGAAACAAACAAAACCCCGCTATCATTGCACCATCAAATACGGCGGAGGGTACCGGAAGATGGCGTCTCCGCAAAGCACAGCCTGTACGGGAGATACCGATTTCGACGGGATGCTGGGTGTCACGGGATTGAACGATACGGAAATACTCGCTTTCCTTGACAGTAATACCCGGCATTTATTCATGAGGATTATCAGGAACACAAACAGATTTGTTTTCACACCGGAAAAAACCGAATTTTCCATTTACATGTTCCCCGTCGATTATTCGCCCTCGAGTGTCATCGAAATGATCGAGGGCGTTATCGGATTATCGAAACGGGTAATGAGAGAAGATAACCTAAGGGCGCGGCTCATCAACAATATCAGCTGCGACGATGTCCCCGGAGTACGGCTGCGCAGTCTTCGGGTGATGATCGAACGATTTCCCGACGATCCGATATTGTCACCTGTATTAAAACGGGTATTGTTCGATCCCTCAAGAGAGGTCGCCCTCTTTGCCCTGAAAAGACTCGGCAGGGAGGGCGTCGAATATATTTATGACACGCTAAAGCGTCTTCGTCCCCAATCTTCGATACATGCAGATCATATCTCGACGGCAGTCGAACTTCTTTTTGAAAAAGAAGGGAAAACGTGCCTGAATGCCGTGATCGCATGTTACCCTCAATGTACGTCATTGCAGGAGAAACAAAAACTCGTTGCCCTGATCGCAATGTACGGCGGGGACACCGGCCTCGAGTTCTTGATCCTCCTGCTTCAAAACAGCGAAAGCGGCATGCTTGAAAGCGTTATTGAAATCCTGGGAGAAAAGGGAACCGCGGCGGCGGTCGGCCCGCTAAAATCAATTTCGAAAAACATGATGCATCCGGTGTATGTCAGGGAAAAAGCGAAGGACGCGATGCGAAACATCAAACGACGGATCGGTCCAAAGGAGACGGGGATGCTTTCGCTGCCGGAAGCGGAGGGTGACGGCGGAGGACTCTCGCTTGCCGAAACAGACGGGGACGAAGGCGGCCTTTCACTGACGGACACGCCGGTGGACGGGGGACCCGGGTCACAAAAAAAGGCGGAGGATACGGAACACTGACGGCACCGGAGGGGAAAAACGGTACCGGATCTTCCGCACAAAACACGTGAAGAACCTCACCTCCCTGTATGGCTCCACAGGAAACGAGTCATGCCGGACGAAAGGAGACTGCATGAATCGCTTTCACTGCATTATGACATTGTCTGCCATCGGTCTTGTCCTCCTGACACTGACCGGCGCCAGAACATGTGACACAGAGAACACACGGGCATTGACCGTTCCCGACTTTGCTCCGGCCTATGAGATCAAGACCGATTTTACCGGAGATCTTGACTTTCTCCGGATGTGGGAATATACGGGACTGCTTTTCTTCCCGGGGAAGGACGGGTTCATTCTCAGGGAAAAAAGCAAAGCCTTCGCATATCCCTCCTCATCACCGTATTGCGGCAGCTTGATCATCCGAGCCCGTATAAAGGTAACCGAAACAGTGAAAAAAGACTGGAAGATCGCGGGAATCGGTCTGTATATCGACGACGACCATTACTGGCAGCTCGCTGTGGTGGAAGAACCAGATGTCTCCGGGAAAAAGCATTTCGCCGAGCTGGCGGAAATGTACGGGGGAACATGGCTGTCCCAATACGAGAAAAAAACCAGGCTTACCGCCCTGAAAGAAGACCGGTGGTTCGAGTGGAAATACGGCCGTGTGTATGAGTTCATCCTGATGTGCTCGAGTGAAGGGATTACAGGATACATCCTCGATGCGAAGGGAACGGTTAAGGCACATATCGCCTATCGCTTCGACAATGAAGCCGTCATCTATGGAAGACCGGCAATCGTGTCCGAAGGCTTCGTGACATCCTGCCTCTATTTCGAAGCCGCCGGGGGGGAACCGGTGTCACACCGGAATGACGCGCCGGTTCCCCCCCCCTTTCAAAGCCGGACCGAAAGCGGCATTGACGGTACGGCGACCGGATTTTACCATACCGAACGGATAGACGGGATCTGGTGGGTCGTCGACCCCGCGGGATCGGCCGTTTTTATCATCGGGACCGACCATGTCTCCTACAACGGTATGTGGTGCGAAGCGCTCGGGTACTCGCCGTACAGAAAGAACGTGGAGAAGCGGTATGAAAACGAGGACGCATGGGCGGACTCCTCGGCACGGCGGCTTCAAAGCTGGGGGTTCAATGCCCTCGGGGCGGGAAGTTCGCTTTCCGTCCGCCGCCGGCATCTTCCCTACCCGGTCAACCTCAACATCGGCACGCGATTCGCAGAGGCGTTTTACATAACCCCCAAAACGACCTGGACCGGATTCCCGGACGTTTTTCACCCCGGATTCGGGCCTTACTGCGAACAGGCGGCAAAAAAACTCTGTGCTCCGTTATGCGATGATCCGTGGCTGATCGGATATTTTCTCGACAACGAACTCGAGTGGCACCAGTGGACCGGAAAGGGTCTTTTTGCCGATACCTTTTCCCTGCCGCCTGACGCGCCGGCAAAGACAGCCCTTGTCTCCCTTTTCAGGGACTATTACACCGATATTACATTGTGCAACAGGGAGTGGGGGCTTTCTCTCAAAGGTTTCGACTCCCTTCTCTCATTGCGGACCGCGCCGGAACCGGTGACCGAACACGCGCGGGGCTTGATAAACGATTATATCCGGCTGGCCGCTGAAACCTACTTTTCCGTTACGACCGCCGCGATTAAAAAATACGACCCGCATCATATGATCCTCGGGTGCCGTTTCGCGGGCCGGGCGCCGGGGATCTGGAACGTCGCGGGTGAATACTGCGATATTGTCAGCGTCAACTGCTACCGTACCCTCGACCTCGAAACCGGAAAACCGGTCGACGGGTTCGAAGACGACCTTTCGGCATGGCATGAAGAGGCGAAAAAACCCTTCATGATCACCGAATGGAGTTTTCCCGCACTCGATGCAGGGCTGCCCTGCCGCCACGGGGCCGGTCAGCGCGTTCCCACACAGACCGACAGGGCCTTTGCATTTACCTCGTTTCAGAAATACCTTTTTACCGTGCCCTTTGTCGTCGGTTCGAACTATTTCATGTGGGTCGATCAGCCCGCATCCGGTATTTCCTCCGTTTTTCCGGAAGATTCGAATTACGGACTTCTCAAGGAGACCGACGAACCGCACGAACTTCTCACCGAAGCCGCCTCACGCCTGAATCCGCTTGTTTACGAGATTCACCGCGGCCACACCACGGATTTTGCCGTCGAACCGGTTGCGGCGGGATCGTTTAGCGTCACAAACAGGGGAGGAATAGAAGGAAAATGTACGGTCTTTATATATGAAGAGGGTGAAAAAAGGTATGAGCCCCTTATCCTGAGTCCCGGTGAAACGAAAGGGGTGCCGGCGGAATCGCCCGCACGCCGTCATCCGGGATTCCGGTATATCACCTGCGTTGCCGTTCCCGAACAACCCCTTCTTGAAACAACCGCGGAAAACAACAGGGCCGTCATGCACGCCTATCTTCCGGGAACCCCCTGGCACAGCCGGGAAAGCGGCGTGAGGATACCTGTTTGCACGGTAAACGGAAACGCGGAAGGTATGAAAAACATTCCGGTCGTCGCGGATATCGGGAGTACACGGACAGGTGCATCGGGAACCTGGAAGCTCCTCGAGGGTACCGTCGGAACGGCAATCCCCGCCGACGTATTGCCCGTGGGGGACGGATACCGGCTTATGTTTCTCATCGAAGACCTTCCGGGTTACGGAAAAAAGGATTGTTACCTCTATAAACGTGAAGGCGGGGAACCGGGCAATCTGCTGTTTCCCGAGAAACGGGACGGCGTTCTTATCGATAACGGCGTATTGCGGGTTGAAAAGATCAGCAGACAAAACGGGACGATATTCGATTCGATCGGTATGGATAAAACAATGCTCGGAAGCCTCGTTCCCCTTGTCTGGCAGCGGACAGAAGAGGACAGGTGGGTCGGGACCGATATAACGGAATCTGTCGCCGTCACAGAAGGGAAGACGGCGACCGTCATGACAATTATCCTGGCGAATACACATCAGTGGGGAAAAAAATACAGGATATGTTACCGGCTTTCCTTATTTCGGGGGCTGCCCTGGTTCGAAAGCCGGGTCCTCTGGATCGAAAATACGGATACATCGGCCTGGTTCCTGAAGGGGTATTACCATTACGCGCTTTCGTTTATCGGGGGGGATGCTTCCGGCGACGATGATGTCCTCGATCACTGGGAAGACAGGGAAACGGGGTATTGTTACGGTGTCGTACCGGCCGGCGATGCGGTCACGGTGAGGTTCTGGACAGATGAAGAAGGGAACCGTCACCCGGATGCGTACGGGGAAGTACTTATGAATATTCCTCCCGGGAAGCGGCTTGCCCCCGACGACGCGCCGGTCCTGGTGGCCGGATGCCGGTCAGGTGACTGGTGGAAAATAAAAGAGGAGATAAAACGATTGTCGGGAATCAAGACCATAGCGGAGGATGAGGAAAGCCGGTAGTGGAGACGGGAAACCGGCAAATGGATGTGTTTGCCTGCCGTCCTTGTTCGCAAAGCGCTTGAAACGTTATGGCGTACGCGCCGTATAACGGCCGCCACGTTCGCGTTCGCGTCGAACCTGAATGACGGGAATATATCGGTCTGAATACAGGAGTGTATGAGCGCCATTACTATCATCAATACCATGAACCCTTTTTACGCGTGCCTGCCGGAATAATATTCCCGCAGCACATCGTAGTTGGGAAGACCATGTTCGTCGAGGGTGATCCGGACAACATTTCCGTCCATAATGATTTTTCTCATGATGACATCATTCAGCCCGATATAGTATTCGCCCGAAGAAAGAAAACAGAAGATCGTCCCGCCGGCCGATTCAAGGGGAAATACCAGCGTTTCACCGGATGTTCCACTTCCCCCCGTGGTTATCATAATCTCGGAATCGGTTCTCGATGACTGCGCAGAGAGAATCAGATTGCATTCGGATGGTTCCACGCGAAGATGGTTCGCCCCGTTCTCCGAAGAAAGGACAACGAGGTGCTTCCCGTCATATAACACGAGCCTTCCTTCTTCCGCCAGAATGATCGTTGTCACCCCTTTTTCTTTGTTGTAAAAATAATAGAAATCACCCTTTCGCCTGTTTTTACCGGAAAGGGGAAGAAGGACCGGTTCCGCCGTCTCCCCGGGCCGGCCTGAGACGAACGCGTACAGCATCCCGCCGGGGGGAGTTCCGGGAAAGGAGACACTTCCCAGGACGGCGCATCCGTCGCGTTCAAAGGCGTCACGATAATAGTCGGCATCCGATGAGAACGTCCGCGACACATACGGGGATTCCCCGGTGTTGCCGAATGTAAAATAAAGTCTTCCCGACGGATTTATCGATGAAAGATACCAGCTTTTTTCCATAAATATCGACGAAGAAAAAACGGCATTTTTTTCATTCTCGTCCTTGAAGTATCTCGAGAGGGTTCCGTTCCTGTCCGTGCGTCCGAAAAAACCGCTTCCTCCGCCGTCAGACCGGAAAATATTCCCGTACGAAACGGGGACGGAGGTCAATGGGTGGCGAAATTCGAACGTGAGGATATGCGGATTCGGGAGGCCGTCGTCTGTCGTTTTTTTCAGATTGATTTCGGCGGTAATCATGTTTCCTTCTGCGGTATCGGTGCCTATGGACATATGGCAGCCGTTTACGGATACGCCAATGTCATCGGGGAAAAGGGTTTTCGAAAAACCGAACAGAAAGGTATTGCCGTCGATAATGATATCATAGGAGTAATCACGGTAGTAGGTATTTCCCATCTTGAAGCAGGAAGGATAATCATTAACCTCGATCGATGAAAGGCGTTCACCCTCATCGAGGAGAACGGTTCCCCGGAAGATATACAGACCGTCTTCTCCCTCGACGAGCCGTTTCTTGAGATCATACGTCCTCGTTTTCCTGAACCCTTCGGGCGTCACGTACTCGAGTGTCGTGTACCGTTTCTCCTCACCTACCTGTCGCCTGTACGATGCGTTCCTCTCCATGACGATGTGATAGGGGTCCACAAAAAACACGGAATCCTGGGGATCGCAGCTCAGCCACCCCGCGCCGGGGTAAAAAACTTCGATATATTCATGCCACCCCCCGTGACTTGAACCCCAGTTTTTTCCGGGCGGCATATAACAGGTCCTGCTTCTGGCCGGAATTCCCGCGGAACGGAGCAGGATCACGGCAAGATTCGCGTACCCGACGCAATAGGTTCTTCCTCGCGCAAGAACCTTGAGGGGTTCTGTGGGGGCATTGCTGCTGTATGATACATTTGCGCGTATATAGCGGATTATTTTATAAACGGCTTCATGAAGCAGCGCCGCATCCCCGACAATCTCCTCGGCAGTTTTTTTCAACCGCCCGTATTCAGCCGCCCCGTAGCCGTAAAAAAAAGGCACACAATAATCTCGTAATTCATCGGTATAATCCCCTTCGGAAAGGGGATAGCCGCATGAAGAGGGAAGCATGTCGAGACATACGGTGTTTTCCATGAGATAAACCGTACCTTTTACCGAAATGATTTTCTGAGTGTTCGATCCGTTTTCATATTCCGGAGGGACAGTCTTCGAGTCGATTTCATACCGGAATATCCATTCACCGTACATCGTCCGTTCGATATAATTGACCGCAGAAAAACAAAAAAAAGGAATTATTAAAATTAAAAGTATAAAAATACGGATTTTATCGGCCATATGCTTCCTCCTTGATCCATTCCCTATTAATAACGCGGCGGAAGGGAAAACCACGCATCCATTGCATCCATTTCTTTTCATTCCCTGAGAAAAATGTACTGAAATTTCGAGGGTTTTTGTATCAGGAAACGATATATATACATAAAAAAGATAAGCCGCCTGCGTTGCGTGCGGTTTATTGCTTTCGATATATCTGTTCATGGAGGTATTAATGAAAAAAGTAACATCATTTGTTTCCCTCATCGCTTTAGTATTGGCAGTACTCGCCTGCGACATTGCGGAAGAAAACAAGGGAAGTATCGAACTCGAGATGAGTCTCGAAGATCAGTCGGAAGTACAGGCTGAAGAGACAGCGATTGTCGACTCATATTTCGTCAAGGGAACCGGCGAAAACGGAGAAACCTTTTCTATACGGACAGCAGCCGGAATAGTCGTCATCCCCGACCTCGCTTCAGGCACATGGCACATTGTTGTCACAGCCGTGGACGTCGACGGAAACATTGTGGGAGATGGACAGGGGAGTGCCGCCGTCACGCCGGGGGTCAAAACATCGCTTGTCATTATCATCATTTTCGTACGCCCGACAGCCGTTCCGACATCCCCCCCGACGGCCGAACCCACGGCGCAGCCGACCGCCGCGCCCGTCCCCACGCCACAAATCGTAAAAGACACCGGGACGGTCAGGCTGATCTATTCCACCGACTCAGGGTATGAGGAAATCATCGGCGAAAGCGGAGTGACCTACCGGCCGATCAACCTTCCGGATGATTTCAAGATCGACGGTCTTCGTGTCGCATTCACCGGTTATATCAGGTACATATTTGCAGAAGACGGGATATTGATGATAAAAACGCCATTGCTCGAAATTATCAGCATACGTAAAATCGAACCGGTGCCGTGTTACCGGCTTTCCGTCGCGGACGTCTGTTTACGCGATATACTGCCCACCTACACGGGTACGGATATCTGCATTCATATTGTCCCGGAGCCTGATCTGGATTGTTATCCGTACGGAACCCCGGTCAGGATAAAGGCGCCCGACCTTAGAAATCTTATTCCGTCCACACCTATCGGTCCGGTTATCTATTTCTCGCATTGGGAGGATCAGAACGGTGCGATTATTTCAACGAGTAACCCGCTTGAACTGGTTATGAGAAAAGACATGAAAATTGCCGCGAAATACAAGCTCGCGTGGTGATTTTCCGACGAGTTGTTATCTTCTCCTGTTTCTGTATATTCCTGTTACAAGGAGAATATTGATAAGTAAAAGAAGGATAAGGATACTGTTGAGAATGATAATAATAACCTGAACATTATTATCTTCAGATGCGGTATCCTTTTTTTTCTCTTCGAGTAACCCTGAAATTAAGCTTTCCAGTTTGTTTATATGCTCAGAATCCCGTTTTTCTTTAATCATTGCCAACAGTTCCTGTCTTCGGATAAACTCATCGATTTCCGGGTTTGCAAATTTTTCCCCCGCTTTATCCGTTGTCATACCGCTTTCGTTATCATTTGCCGCTGATTTCATTGATTCCTTTGCGGATTCCAATAAATCAATAACCTTCCCTGATGCTACTGCCGGATAACTTTCAACCCACATCGATATTTCATCAAGCATTTCACTGTCTTTTTTTTCAAAGGTAATTTTAATAAGCTGATAATAGATATCGCGGGACAATTGTCGTATGTCTTCCGGAAGCCCTTCCTCATCATAATATCTTAAAACAAAATTGATATATGAATAGGCTTTCGCGTAATCATTCACAATGAAAAAATCCCTGGCTTTTTCAACATACTTTTCAACAAGGACTTCCTCAGGATACAATAAACATAATGGCATTATCAAAAAGAAAAAAAAGGTAACAACTGCAATACTACTTTTCATTGATACTCATCCCCGCATTAATAACAATTTTTGTATTATTTTCGATATAATCATTGTTGATAATGATAAAATCCGAAATCTCAAAGTTTATCTCGAAGCTGAAAAGCGTTCCTCTGTAAAGACGATAAAAGAGGGCAACGGCACAATCGATTGCCACCTCGGCATATGATGTCAACAGCGAAGCACAATAATAATCGATTGAAGCATTGATACCGAGATCCCGAAGAAAATGCACCCGCCTTAATCCAATTCCGATTACCGGAGAAGGGAACGATGCAAGCAGCACATCCGGGTTAATTGTGTCGCTAAACGTATAGATCCTGTGAGCGAAACCAAGCCGGAGGAAAACCGGAAAATCGATCGAAGACAATGTCGTCGACGAAACAATCCTGTAAAAAAACTCAGTACCTTCTTCCCCATATATAGTGAGGAAAAAGGTATCGAAATCCACTTCAATACCCGTTTCGACGGCAGGAAGAACACAATATATCGAACAGGCGAGAGAGATACCATACGTAAAAAGTATGATGGAATGGTAGAGAAACGGGGTATCATCTTCAGCGTAATATCGCGAGAAAAACTGTGAATAGGTGAACAACGTGCCGACAGGACCAGCCTGCAATGTAAAAAAGAGGGGGAAGGGTTCTATAACCTCTTTTATTGTTTCTTTTTGTTCATCCGGACGATGTATTTCTGCATCTTCTTCTTCCTTTATATATTTATTGATAGACAAATACATATCCTGCGCCTTTTTATTATCAAGGTTGTTAAGCAATACCGTTTCCAGCATCTTTTTACCACGATCATAATTTTTTCCGAGAATAATCTCTTTAACTTTTTTCAGGATGTAATCCTCAATCTCAGTAAAATCGGGGTTGTCCCTGTTCACGGTAAGATAACGGTAAAGGGCGTCATCCTCGTACCGAGCGATTATATCGTCGATATCTTTTTCAAAATCCGCCGCGAAAAGAAAAGAGGGTAATAAAAGTATTATTAAAATAAAGAGTTGCCGTTTCAATTGAAATTAATTAAAAGTATTTTGCTGTAATGGTTGCACTGGCATTCACCTTTATAATCTTTGTCTGGCGGCCTTGACTTTCCAGAACGACGCTCCCTGGCGGCTTTATTTCCCAGTGATCGAAATATTCTGTCGTCTCGTTGCAATTGTTGGGATAACAGTACCATTGTGATGTCGAAATCGAAACGGGCGGATCCGGATTTCTGATAACCCGGTGCCCTCCTTGTGTACAATCTGAATTACTCCAGTAGATGATCGTCAATTTGATATCGGGAACGGGAGTCGGTGTGGCCGTGACCGACGTTGTCGTCGTCGTTGTGACGGCCGCGACCGATGTTGTCGTCGTCGTTGTCGTCGTGGTTGTCGGCGGAAGATCATCCACCGATGCGCAGGCCAGTTCCTTCTTAAAGTCGACTACCTTAAAACTGACGAGTTCATCTTCGTCATAAATTAACCAGTTGAAATAATCGATTCCAATCGATACATCGAATCCGAGATAAAGGCACCACCATGGTTTCCTGGAAATATCGGCATCCAGTTCCAGGTAAACATGTGGCTCGAACCAGGGCGCGAATGTATCATATATCCATATACTGATCGAAGGACCGGCCCAGGCTTTTGCATCCAGTGACGCTTCCAAAGTCGGCGGAGAAAATCCGAACTCATTGGAATAAGAATTATTCGGCTTCCACTTCCCGTTTCGATAAACAGCCCCCAGCTGAAGAACTGACTGCTGATACACACTTGTGCTGACACCTGCACTTATTTCTCCGTCAATTCCAGCTTTTATGGTAATCTCAGGACTCATAACGACCGGAACACATCCTATCATTACGGTATAAGGGCCGTATTTTATCGACGCTATTTTAAATTCCTTATCGATATTACCGTAACAACCTAACTCGACTCCTACTTGCACTCTTTCCTTGAATGCCACATGTACATCTGCGTCAGTGAGTAAAAAATTTTTAATCTTTACAGAAGCATGCAATTTCGGATTAAAACAGACATTTCCCGTCAATGTTACTCCACGCATTATCGCCGTATCGAAATTTATAACAAGGTTGCTTTCAATATCAAATCTGCTTTTCGATTCCGTACTGAAAGAAACACCTTCTCTCAGCGCCTTTTTTTCGATTATTTCATCCTGTTCGAGTATCGTCTCATATTCAAACGATCCATTTTCGATAGCGTCTTCGAGTCTTGCCGGCTCCGTATACACAATGATATGTCCACTCTCTTCATTTTTTCCGGTGACACGCCTTATCATCCCTCTCGGGGTAAGCGGTGTTGCTCCGGAAATGATCACATCTCCCGGTGCAAGTGATTTTATCGTGGCGTCCTCAGAGGAGAATGTGACTGAACTTTTATCATCCGCTATGGAAGTAATCAAACCGGCAGTAGCACCCTCGATCACCTTTGTCGTATCCGGAATACTAGGCGCTTTTCTTTGCCAGTCCCATTCCACGGAACAGCCCGCAACGAACATGAGAATGGCAGTGGCAACAACGACAGATGCAATAATGATTGTTTTCTTTTTGTTTTTTATTTTCATTAATTCCTCCTGATTTGTCCTTTTTTTTTCAACTATAGCAGGTCATCATAGAAATGTCAAATATTTATTCGATTGAAATAGTTTGCAATTTACTTTATTTCTATAAGATACATAAATGATGATAAGCTTGGGTAAAATATAATGCGTCTGTTATTTTTTTTCACACACATACCCGGCAAAAAAATCGGACTTTTTTTCAATTCGAAAGGTGAATCCGGCCTTCCGGATCATCGCCTCGATTATCCAGTCAAAGGTCGAATATTCTTCCCGGATGTGCATCGCCGCCTCTTCTCCCACGTTCTCGTCCCCGAACAGCCCGATTGTCTGCGCGATCCACTCCCCGCATTTAACCCCGTAATCTTCAATGGAAAAGGAAAAGACCACATCCGCCAGATAAAACCTTCCTTCCGGTTTAAGCATTTTATGTATTCTATTGAGTGCTACCGCTTTCCAGAAATCGGGAAGGTGGTGAAGGGCCATTTTGGACATGATGATGTCATACCGCCGCGGCGTCTCGTGACTCAGGAATCCGGTATGCGACCAGGTTATATTCTTCCGGTCCGCTTTCCGGGCTTTTCGCCGCGCGTATGAAAGCATCTTTTCCGAGATATCCGCCGCGGTCACGTGTTTGACATGCCGGGACGCCTCGATCGCGAAGTGGCCGGTTCCCGTACCGATTTCGAGAAGCCGGTCGTCCGGACCGGCTTCGAGTAATCCGAGGATGTATTCCGCTTCCCTGACGTAATCCCTGTGGCGCTGCATGCATTCGTCGTAGGTATCAGCATTCAGGGTATCGGAATAATCGAGACCGATCTGTTTAAACTCGTCGTACATCCATGTCGCTGACATATGTCGTACTCCTTATCCCGTTACTTCCGGTATCGACACATCCGGGAGACGGGATTCAGTGCCCAAAACGAGTTGTTTTCCCGGACCAATAGGTTCCCCGCCGTTCCCTCCACACAAGATAATCGCCGATCACTTTCCGGTGATCGAAGGCGATCCTTTCGGATTCGTCCGGCGGAAGGGCTATCCACCTGAAATCCTTTGCGTCGTCTCCGGCTTCCGGCGTTCCCTTGAAATCCATGACAAACACGACGGAACAGGTGTGCCCCCTCGGATCCCTTCCGGGTTCGGAATATACTCCCAGTATCTCCAACGGCACCGCGTCCACACCGCACTCCTCCTTTATCTCCCGTATAACGGCCTCTTCAACGGTCTCGCCTTCTTCGACCATGCCGCCGGGAAGCGCCAGAAAATCGTGAAACGTGCTTCCGCCGCGGACGATCATAAGCAGCTTTTCGTCTTTCACCATAATGGCATCGACTGCGAGGGTGATCATGGAACAATATGATAACGAAACGATGTTCGAAAGTCAATGACATAAAGGCATATATTGACACTTCGATCATATTCAATTAGCATGCAAGGCGGTTCCGGATGATGTTTTGAAACAGGTTGTATTTTTTATTTGTTTGATACTTCTTTTCGCCTCCTGCACGTGTGTCGGGAACAAACCGGTCGAAGGCTGGTGCGGCTATGACGCGTACGAAAAAAAACGGGACTACCGGCGTATCGTCGACTGCATGGGTTCCCTCGATTCCGGCCATATCGCCGTTACCACGATTGGAAAAACAACGTACGGCGAGGATGCGTACCCCCTCTTCGATGTCTTCTATGACAGAAGCGCCGATGAGACAAAGGACGCCCTGGTCACGGGCGGCGTCCACGGGAATGAACCGGCCGGATTTGAAGCGGTCATCGGCTATCTGAGGTATCTCGACAGGGAAAACCCGCTTTTACATTATCGCGTCCATTTCATTCCCGTCGTCAATCCCTGGGGCTTCATTCACAATTACCGGTATAACGGGAACGGTTACGACATCAACCGGGATTTCAATTCATTTATGACAGAGGAAGCGGCTCTCATAAAAGATTATTTTAAAGGCAAAAAACTTCACCTGATTCTCGATCTCCACGAAACGGGATCAAAAGGCGGTTTTATTTATAATTATTCGGTCTCGAACAGGAAAACGGCGGAAAATCTCATGGCTTATTTATCAGGTAAAAACCTGGCAATCGACAACGGCTACAAAGACCATGACTTTGAAACAAGGGATGGTATTCTTGCCTTCCCCGCTTACCTCGTTCATGTGCAAAGCTGGTTTTCGCGTTCGCCCCTTGCCCATTATTTTTTTATCCACTACAACAAGTGTTCTTTTACATTCGAGTCTTCGGTATATGAATCCATGAAGGAGCGGATACAGGTACACACGAGTGTGATGGAATTCTTTCTGGAAAAATAAAGCCGGAAAAGATACCGAATCTCCGGCAGTTCCCTCTTTCCTCCGTTACATCACACCAAAGAACACTATTGACCCGGTCTTTATAACCGATTAAGCTGAACCATGTTTAATAAAACGAGTATCGCTATCGTCTGTTGTATATTCTCTGCCGCCGCACTCAATGGCATGGAACCCGGTTCCTTTGAGAAAGCCTTTCTTTTTAACGTCCCTTCGCTTCTCCTGGAAGTCCGGACATACAGGGGCGGTATCGGATTCAAGGCAGGCCCCGGTACATGGTTTCTCCGTGGAATGCTGGATGTTATGATAGAAGACGACGGGCAGCCCCCGTCGGTTTTTCTCTTTGGCGCGGCTGTTGCCTATGAACGACATTTCACAACGGGTAAAATCAGCCCGTACTTCGGTGGCGATGCGGGAATCAGTTACCGTTCATCGCGGACGGATATCGCCGGGGGGGACTGGTCCAGTGAAGAAGTCTTTATGCTTGAACTCGGCCCCCTGCTGGGGATCGAAGTCAGATTTATGGAAAACCTCTCCCTTTTTGCAGAATACGAACTGTTGGGAACCCTCGGCTGGCCTTCGGTGACGACCCATACAGGCGGACAGACGGAACATGTAAGCGGAAACCTGCAATGGTCGGTCGACCTGACGCTGGGGAACGCCGGAATGATCGGCCTCTGTATATATTTTTAACGGATCAATAACTCTCGTACGCCCCGATATCGACCCCTTTGCCGCGGGGTCTTAAAACCCCGTTGATATCGGTGAGGGGGCTGTTGACGAGGGTGCCGGTATCGACAGCGGCGGACCCCTTTTTCAACCTGAAATCCCGGTTTGCGGGATCGATAAAAAGTTTTTCAAGCAGAGCAAGGTCCGTGACCGGCAAATTGTTGTCCGCACCGCCCGCGCCCGGATCGAGGGAGACCGAATGAACGATATTATTCTGGATAAGGCAGTCCCGTGAAGGCCGTCCGTCCTTGTGGGCGCCGATCATGATCCATGAAGGGCCGGGGGATTGGCCGGTCGTGTCGATGACCGTGTTGTTGACTATTTTAGTACTGACTGCCCCAAGGAAGGTGATCCCGTGCCAGTGGTCGACCAGGATCAGGTTGTTTTCCACCACCCAGTCGATAAAGAATCCGTCGAAACAGCCGATCCCCTGAAGTCCGCCCTGAAAGGGACGCTCCGGGTCCGTGCAGTTGATGATAATGTTCCCCCTCAAGACCACGCGCTCCCTCGGGGGCTGATTCCGGCTTGCCAGAGACCAGGATTGAAATCCATCGTCATGGTTTTCGTTCACATTGTAATTGTCCCGGACGATATTGTTTTCGAATAGCAGATCGTTTCCGATACCACGCAGGCCGTCGCCCGCAAAATTGGAAACGGTATTGCCGAAAACAACGCCGAAATCGCCGCTGTAGGATATCCCGAAATCGACATTTATAAGTTCGTTATTGCGGATCGTGACATTATTGCCCGACACCGTTATCCCGGAGCAGGCAAGCGAATTCCATTCCTCGAGGCCCCAGCTTTCGGCATTTTCGACGGAATAGACGGTACAGTCTTCGACGGTAATATCATCCACCGGCCCCTGCCAGTCATGGGAGGCAACGCGGATGAGGGTACAGGCTTCCGTATATCCCGGTATCGGCCTGACCGTCAATCCCCGGACGATGATCTTTCCGGCGGCCTGTATGTCCAGGCGGGAACAGACCGGCCGGTGGCCCGTTTCGGCTTCGACGGTAAGATACCGCAGGTTGTAGTATTCGTGCAGTTCGATTTCCCCGTGATTGCCGTCGAGAAGCCGGAGGGTATCGCCCGCCGCAACCGGGGCTCCCGGATTGCGCTCGTAAAGGACATCCCCTTCATCCCAGGGATGATCGGCGAAGGCGTGGGTGCGGATCATCCCGGCTTCGATCACCTCCTGCAGTCCCGGCCAGGGCCGTTCAAACGAACCGTCACCCGCCAGGCTCCCACCGGCGGGATCGAGGTAAAAAACGTTTCCGGGAACCGTTCCGGTGTCCGGGGGAAGGCAGGAGAAAACGGGGAGACAAAAAATAATACTGAAACCTATGAATATATTTCGCATACAAAGACAGTATACCATATAAAAAGGAATCGCGCACCCCGATTCTTTTAAAGCCGCTATTTGAAATACTCCAGACACCGGGCCAGCATGTACTGTACCGCTTTGTCATGGGGATTATATTTGATGATCGCGTTCATTTTCTTGATCGCCTCATCGAGTCTGCCGTCGCAATAGAGTTCCCATGCTTCGTGATACACCTTTTTCGATTTGAGTTTTTTCAGCATGATCGTCTGTTCCTCGCAATCGAGAATTTCATAAAGCGATACGGGGAGTATTTTCCCCGTCACCTGCAGCTGGTCGAGAAAGCGGAAATGAAACATGTCCTTTCGTTCGAGGCTTTCGAGGGTTTCGCCGGTGATGATGATCGAGGAGCCGTATGATTTCGTCAGTCCCTCTATCCTGGAGGCGAGATTGACCGTATCGGAAATCACGGTTTCTTCCATCCGTTCTTCCTCGCCGATGATACCGACGATCACTTCACCGGTATTGACACCCATGCCGATTGTAACGGGGTCCTTGTTTTGCATCGCCCGCTGCTTGTTATACATAGAAATCAGATTCTGGATTTCCACCGCGGCCATGACCGCATGGTCCGATTTTTCCGGAAAGAGGGAAAGGGTCGCGTCCCCGATATACTTGTCGATAAACCCGTGGTAGTGCCTGACCGTGGGCCCGATCAGCTTGAGGAGGCTGTTCAGGAAAGTAAAACTTTCCTGCGGCGACATCTTTTCCGAAATGGTGGTAAACGAGCGGATATCGGTGAACATGACGGTCATCGAGGCCTGCACCTGATCGCTCAGGGTGAGTTCGTCGATGCTTTCCCGCTCGAGCAGCTGGAGAAACTGATGCGGCACGAACCGCCCGAAGGCGATATTCCGTTCTCTCAGTTCCCTGTTCGCGCGCTGCTGTTTTTCGGACTCACTCACGGCCTTTTTGAAAAAAGCGTCGTAGAGGTAGGCAAAGTAATAGACCAGAAAGGCGATTGCCACAAGAATGAAAAGCTCGACAAGAAAAAAGCGCTTGGTGAGAAAGGGAATACTGTCTGAAATGATACTGATAACGATACCGTCGGCCGTCGCCGTCAACAGGACGATAAAGAGAATGATCCGGTATTTCACCAGAATGAGTGCGGCGCAGATGACAAGACCGAAAAAGACGGAAAAATCGATCATCATAAGGCCGAGCAGTTCCTGGTTGCCGAGATAAAAATACTGGGTCGAAAGCACGGAGAGTGACATGATAATGATGAAAAGGCCGATACCGGGCCGTACCTTGCCGAAAAAAAGGAGAATGAGCGGGAAAAGAAGCAATGCGCCCGTTCCCACTCCGATAACGAATGTTTCAAAAACACCCGCGAGGAGTTCGAGCAGGCCGTACGTGGAGAATCCCGCGATAGCGATCACCAGGACCACTTTGGAAACCCAGGAAATCTTTTTCTGAAGCAGAGTTTCTATCGGAAAAACCTCTTCGATATGATTTACCTTCTCTGTATCGGCGTTATTCATACAGGCATTGTCCTTTTCTCCCTTTTTCGATACTCATACCAATGAGGAAGGCGTGATATCGGGATAATACATATACTATGATAAATTTAAAACGAAAAAACCCCGCAATCAAGTAAAAAATAGTAAATTATTCCATCAATACGGCGCGGCTATCTCCCTTCCTCGATTAATTCCCTGACCGCGCCGAATTTATAATTCCTCCCTGAATCGGTGTATCGTCTTGCGGGTTTCGTTATTACTCTAAAGCAGCATACCGGAAAAATCAACTCCAGTCGCCGCGCGGGAGATGCGGGAACATAAGGAGTCGGTTGCCATATCTATCGGTTTGGAATAAGATGGGATAAAAGGAACCGTTCGTAACAATGTTCAAAGACCGATACGATACAATACCTGGCGTCAATCAATTGAGGATACAGGGGGAAGACCCGGCGTACCTAAGGCAGCAGCTTGTCACCTATATCGGCAACAAGCGGGCCCTGCTTGATTTTATCGGGAAAGGCGTCCGGATCGCGGCGGAAAGGCTTTCAAAGACAAAACTGAAAGTGTTCGATGTGTTTTCGGGCTCGGGTATCGTTTCGCGGTATTTCAAGCAGTACGCGGAGCTGCTTCTCGTCAACGACATCGAGCCCTATTCGCAGACCATCAACCGCTGTTACCTCACAAATCGGTCTGACATATCTTTCAAATCATTAGCATCCATTCATACCGATTTGCTCTCCCGGCTGGAAACATTGCCACTCAGGAAGGGTTTCATTACCGAACTTTACGCCCCCAAAAACGACGAGTGTATAAAGCCGGGCGAACGCGTCTTTTACACGAACAGGAACGCGCGGTATATCGATACGGCGCGGCAGTATATCGGGGAAACAGACGAGGATGTCCGGCACTTTTTTATCGCTCCACTCCTCTCCGAAGCCTCGATTCACGCGAATACCGCCGGCGTGTTCAAGGGGTTCTATAAAAACGCGAAAAACGGCATCGGAAGGTTCGGGGGCACCAAAGGCGACGCGCTGAGGAGGATCAAGGGGGCGATCGGACTGCCCTTTCCCGTATTCAGCAGACATGAATGCGAGGTGATTATTCACCTCTCGGACGCGAACGCCCTGGCACCGATGGTCGAAGAAGTCGATATCGCGTATGTGGATCCCCCCTACAATCAACATCCCTACGGCTCAAATTATTTCATGCTGAACCTTATCACCTCTTACCGCAGGCCCGCCAAGACAAGCGAGGTATCGGGTATTCCCGTCTTCTGGAAACGCTCCGATTACAACAAGGCGCATCGCGCGGCGTCGGCCTTACGCGACCTTCTTTTCACCCTGAAAGCGAAATACATCCTTGTGTCGTTCAATTCGGAAGGGTTTACCGGAAAAGACGAGATGACCTCGATGCTCGAAAAAATCGGAAAGGTTGAGACCCTCGAAACCACCTATAACACCTTCAGGGGCTCGAGAAATCTCAGAAACAGGGATATCCATGTTAAAGAATATCTGTATCTGGTTGAAAAGAAGTGAAGTGCCGCATGACGGATTCCGAAAACCGTCGTGATTTTTTGTGAATGATGGAATCGGTCAAAAGGGGGGTGGCCTGGGTGTATTTGTGGAAAGCGGTGAGTGGTTTGTGGATATTTTTTAAAGCCGAAGTATCCAAAATGGTAAAAAATGAGAAGCATAGAGAGAAATTAATATATTTCTCCCCGGTAGATGCTGAATTATCGTAAACAATTGTCGTAAATTCCTTCGAGGGGACTGTTGTAATCTCTTCTCCTCAACACTCCATTGCTTAAATCTTTTTTCGAATTCTTCAATGACTTTATTTCCATATCTCTCCACCATCGCCAAAAACAACTCCAGCAACCCCCTCACCAACTGTGCGATGCTAAAGCAATTCAAATCAGCATGCAGCAGCTTGATCTTCCGATACATATTCTCGGACAAATACACGTGCGCGTGTTCACGCCTTTCATCGGGATCCTCCGATACCGCTCGATAACGGCTCATTCTTTGCCTTCCCCATTTGTGTTCCTTTATAATCAAAGGATCGACGCAGGACAAAATCCCGACAATGATACCGGATAAAGAACGCCTCGAACCGAACAATGTCAGATTGTGCAGCTTCTCTCTCATTCTATCCGTCATGATAAAATGGAATTCATGCGGATCGGATTCTACCATGTGACCCTCCTTGATTAATTATTCTCATACATCATATAACGCTCAAAAAGTGATAGCTGCTTTGATTTTTCTATAATGAGACAAATAAACCCAATAGAATCTTACTATATAATTGATCTATCTCGATAACATCCGGCTTTTTTGCATACCCCGATAGAAAAGAAATCCTGAAGCTTCTTATTTGTTATCATGTTACATGATTACAAATAAGCATTCCGCCGTCAAAATAGTACCGGTTTTTTTGCCGCATACGGCCTTTTCAGCGCAATATAGTGTTAGAAAGAATCCCCGGAAACGGTTACACTCTCAATGAAGACCATTGATATGGAAATGAAAAGGAGGAATATATGGAACTGATCGATTTTTTAACGCTTTCCGTCATGG
>JAFGHO010000085.1 GCA_016930085.1 Spirochaetales bacterium | reverse complement strand
TCCCCCCCCCCGCCCGCCCCCCCCCCCCCCCGCCCCGTCTCCGGCCGCTTTGAGGGACACGTAGCCCGGATGGAACCGGGCCCGAAGGAGCTTCGGGAGGGGACTCCCCGCAATACCGTCCCCAATCCGTCGGCTCCTATAAAATCACTAACAAAATTCGGATACAAGCCCCACGTAATACCGGGCTATCATCAGTGCGTCCACGATATTAATGGTGCCGTTGCAGTCGACGTCGGCCGCATCGGTAATAAAACCGGCCGGTTCCAATCCAACATAATACTGCGCCGTCAGCAGCGCGTCCACGATATTGATCGAATTATCGCCGTTCGCATCCCCCAATGTCACTCCCGGTGTTGCCGTCGGGGTGGGGGTCGGGGTGTCCTGCGGCGGGGTCGTGGGCGGCGATGTAACGGTTCCCCCCGATGGTTCGCCGCAGATAATTCCGCGGCCATTGGTCCCGATATACACCCGGCCGTACACCCGCGGGTCTCCGGTAATCGTCTTCCCGGTCCACGCCCATTGATGACGGTCGTCGTTGATCCGTATCCATGAATTACCGCGGTCGTCGGACCTGAAAATGCCCCGTATGCCGCCGATCCGTGCGCTCGTGTAGACCGCCATGTAATCTTCTCCGGATGCGGCCTTCCCGAACCCGATCGTATCGGCCTCTTCCACATTGGCAAGCGGTGAAAACGTCGCGCCGGAGTCGGTCGAATGATAGAGACCATCTTCGCCGCCCGCGAGCCAGACGTCGCCTTCACGGCCGGGGATCGCTTTTACCGACGCTTCCCCGGGAAGACCTGAGACCGTCGAGGTGAAGGTCGCACCGCCGTCCGTACTCACGTAGAACCTTCCTTCGGAAAACCCGTAAAACTTTTTCGGGTTGACCCGGTCGGAGGCGACGATCGCCTCGGCGGGCAGACCCGACGACGACATCCACGCCGACCCGCCGGAGTTGGAGTAGTGGACCTGGGAGCCGGCCGGGCTCCAGACAACGTAGGTTCCGTCGGCGCCCACGGCGACCGTTCCCCCGTCGGTAATCCCTGCGGGTTCGTTGTAATTCATGGTCCATGTCCTTCCCCCGTCGTTCGACATTCCGGAACTTTTTTGCACGATATAGTTGATTTCCTCTCCGCCTTTTCCCACGCGGTAGACGAAACCCGGCTTCAGTTCGGCATAATCCATACTCGAAGTGGCAATCCTCGGCTCGCTGAAGAACGCCTCGGGCACCTCGTCGAGCCGCTCGTGGCAGAAGCCGTAGATGTCCCCGAGGCCGCTCAACAGGGGCGGTCCCGATGGTGGGCTGAGCAGGCACAATACCGATGTTTCTTCGAGTCCTTCGCACATGACCGATATATTGACGGTACCGCCGTTATCCCAGCTCGTGAGATTGTTCGTACCGTAGATGGTGGCACCGGTACCGTACATCATTCTGTTCGAATCGAACGGATCGATTTCGAGCGATTCGGTCATCCAGCCGAGTTTGGGCAGCACTTCCGCCTCGCCAGGCCGGCCGCCCCATTCGAGCCAGGGCGCGTCCGAGACGTCCTGGCTGTAACGGAAACTCCTGGAGGGGTAGGAGACCCAGTCCCATATCTTGCTCCAGGTGTTTCCGTGATCGGTGCTCCGCCAGATGATGGTGTCCGGCCACCACGAGCTGTACGCGGTGATCATGACGGTGGACGGGTGCTGCGCGTCGATGGAAAGCCCGCTGTAACCGAAATAGTTATCGCCCTCGCCGGTTACCCCGTCGTTTTCGACCGGGCTTATGCACGTCCATTCGCCGCTCGCCGTGCCGTAACGCCAAACGTCACCCATCTGGCCGTCGTACGGTCCGCCGTTGTCGCTATAGGCGATATACAGGAAATCGTTTATCGTGTCGAGTTTTCCCTTATGGGGAAGAAGGCCTGTCGGCTGGCCGGGAACCGCCTGCCAGGCGGACCCCCCGTTTGTCGTGCGGTAGACGCAAGTGGAACTCTTGTCGGCCACCCCGACATAGATGGTCTGTGTGGCGCCTCCGGAGGAGGCGGTGTCCTTGTCGAAGGTCACCCAGTAGATCCCCTGTTTGTCGGCGGTGTAGTCGTTCGACGGATCGTCGACGTAGTTGCCCGGATTGGGAAATCCGCTTACCTTGGACCACGAGACCCCGTAATCGGTGCTTTTCCAGAGCCCGTTGCCGCTCGGAGCGCCGAGATAGAGTATCCGGTTGTCGTTGGGGTCGACCGCGAGGCGTTCGCCGCAGCCGCGACCCGGCATGTTTCCCCCGAGCTTGAAGGGGAGTTCCGATATCTCCCAGTTTTCACCGTAGTCGCTCGACCGGAGAATCGCCCCGTTTTCGGGGTCCCATGAATTTGTATAGGTGCCGCAGGCGGCGTATACCCGCCGAGGATCGACCGGGTCCGTCGCGAGACTGACGACTCCGGTCAATCCCCAGTCGTCCCACCCGATCCAGTCAAGCAGCGGGATCCAATGGCCTGTGCTTTTATCCATGCGGTATGCGCCCCCGATGTCGGTACGGGCGTAGATCAGGTCTCTTTCTGCGGTATTAAAGACGATTCCCGGGATAAAACCCCCGCCGGCTACACGGACATTGTGCCATGTATACGGCTGTGACGCCTGGGCCGCCGCATCGATGACGCCTGCGCCGAGTGCGAGGCAGATTGAAAGCGCAATAATAGACACAGTTTTCGATTTTCTCATGCAACAAATCCTCCTTGGGTATTATTGGCAATACCGTGACAGATGACCTGCCTCGACGTGTGTCATTATCGGGGCAAAGGCTGTGTACGGTGTGTATAAACACCGCCTAAGCCGGGGTGTCTCCGGGATGGCCTTGATTAAGATAAACAGCATTAGTGCGGAAATGATAATAACACCCAATAATTTTTTTGTATTTATCATCTTTTTCTCCCTATATCGAACTGTGTTCATTTTACTTTTTCGCAGTGTATCACGGGAGGAAAGGGTGAGTTCTCAATTAAGGGTGCCAAATATATCAATTTTATGAAAAAATATATAAGTTTTCGAAAAACTCATCATGCGGCGGATATGCGCAATATGATTGCCGCCTGTCCGGATAACGAAAACAGGAAATCCGGGCTGCTACGATTTTTGTTTTTGTTCCCGATATTCTTTCGGTGACAGCCCGACACTCATTTTGAAGATATGGCCGAAGTAGCTGTTCGAATTATAACCGAGCCTGAACGCGATTTCATTGATATTCAGGTCCGATAGTTTAAGCAGGCGCTTTGCCTCTTCCATTCGGAGCAGGTTGATCAATTCCTTGAAGGCCAGCTTGTATTCATCCTTGAGAATTTCCGATATTCTTTTTTTTGAAATTCCCGTCTCCCTGTTCAGGACGGCCAGGGATATGTCCGGATCATTGTAATTCTCTTTGAGAAAGTTATTTATCTTTTCACTGTCCTGCGTCCGGTAGCTGATCAATTCGATTTTATTGTAGGATGAAATAAGATCCGGTTTTTTACCGTGCCATCTCCGCCTCCGCAACCGCCTCCTGAAAAAGTACACCGCCGTCATGTACCAGGCTAGTGCCGAGACGGCAATCAGAACCACGGGCAGCATGGACGGCAGGAACGAAATACGGTCGATCGTCACGATATCCGTGACGCCGATCAATGCTTCCTCGGTAAAGAAAATCTGGATTTTCGAAGCATAGGTGAAATTGTTTTTTTCGAGTTTTTTTCCAGGAACATACAGGTTCAACCACCACTCTGGGTCCCTGAAGGAGCCGAAGGGGATATCGTAGGTGTGCGTTCCCGGACCGATGTCTATCGCGGTTTCACTGTGTCTGAGAGGTTCCATACCGTTTTCTATGATGGTGATTCCGGGCTCGAAGGTCCTCAGCGCGACGGAAAGCCGGCGGGCGTTTTCCGTTGAAAGCGTAATCCTGATGGCATCGTATCCGGACAGGTCGAGAAAAGGGAACGACTGCACCAGATTAATGCCGATTCCGGCGAACGGGTAGTCGCCTCCGAGGGTGTATTCGATACTAAGGCGTGTTCTGGTATTCTCGAAATTATTGATCACCGTTTCACCGCTCGCATACGCCCAGAATCCCTGGATAAAAAAATGTTCGGACGGAAGAACCACGAGGGGGTTCAAGGGAACGACAAAGACGAACAGGGTGATGATGCCCAGTGCCGGAAGAAGTATCAGTATGATGATGACAATGTATTGTATCAATCCTTTCATGACAATAAACTATTGTACTACAAGAGTTATTTTACTGCAATATATCTTTTTTTAATTTAGTCGAGTAAACCCGACGTTTATTTATGTTTACCGTGATTTTCCCGAATATCGCACGACATATGTCCTACGATAAATTACCCGCATTTGTGTTACCTTGGAAATACCGGTTATTACCCGGAAATAAGCGGTGAAGATATTCTTCATATGAGGCCCCGCCTACAGGAACCTGGTGAAGCGTTCCTTTTTCGCCTTGCAGACGGGACACACTTCGGGCGGATTGTCCCGCGCGCAGAGGTACCCGCAGACATTACAGCGCCAGACCGGGTGGGAGAGTGATGCAAGCGGCTCGGTCTTTTTTTGTTCTTTTTTCATGTCTCGTTCCTCCTTCGAAGGGCGGCGCTCGGGAATGGGGCGGATTTCCTTTTTACCGTCGACAACTTCCTGCGACACATAGAGGCCGCAGTAACAGGTCCCGTAATCGAGAAGATCCGGGTCCCGGTAGTCGCAGGGACAGATGATGTCGAGGTCTTCTTCCTTGTTTCCCGAAGCAAGACGGCAGGGACAGGCTTCGTATCCGTATCGGTCTCTATTGACGATAAGTCCCTCGACGAGGTCTTTTGTCATCTGCGTGTCGGGATTCAGGAGGTACCCGCCGGATTCGGCGTCCGCGTTGAGTTTTTTAAATAATTTATCAACGGCGCCTGGATCGACGCGATGTTCGGCCATCGGTGTTCACTCTCCCAGCACTTCTTTTATCTTGTCCGGATCGTAGGTGGGGATACAGACCGAATCGTTTACCACGATGAGGGGATAGGCGACCCTCTGTTTCCACCTGAGCACCTCTTTCCGGATGATTTCCTTTTCGTTTTCGGGAAGCAGATCCACATCGATATAATCATAGGCGATATCGAGGTCGGATAAAAGCTGTTTTGTTTTTTTGCACCATATGCAGGTACTTATCGCGTAGAGAATGATTTTCCCTTTATCGTTGCCGCCAACATGTGTAAACTCCATACTCCCCTCCTTTGTTCCGGCAATCTCCGGTCGCAGAATACAATTGCCTTCCGGTATATGATAAAGCTTTTTATAAAAAAAGGAAAGCGGCTATCGAGGCTTTTTACCGGGCGTGGACGCAGGAGGGAGACAGGGAAAAGGGGGTGCATGAAGAATGTCGGAAACCAGTGATATTATTTACATTAATCGGACAGCGATTAACACAGGGGAATGATTTTTTATCTCCTTTATTAAAAAAAAACAAAGCAATATGCATTTTTTTAGCGTTATACAATGTATAAAAATAATTACGCAAGGAGGGTCATATGATAGAAACCTGTCGGCATGAATTTCATTTTATCATGACGGATTTAATGAGAGGGAAGCTTCGTAACCTGATATTGTTCGTTTCAAGTCGTTCGTTATCCGGCGTTATTGTCGGGATATTGTCCCGCATCGATCCTTTAATCATAAAGGAGCATAAATGGGGGAGGCAACGAATGAGCCGGTATCGTACGGTCTCTGATAATCCCGATGAAAACCGGGAACATGTGCACGTGTATTTTTCTGAGGATATGTATCGTAAGATAAAGCTGCTGCATGCGGATTTGAATTGTTATAGTATCGCGCAGCTTGTGCGGTGGTTGTTGGAGTTGTTTTTGGCGATGGTGGAGAGATATGGCAATAAGGTTATTGATGAATTCGAGAAAAGATTTCAGAAATGGAGTGTTGAGGAGAAGATGCTACAACAAACCTCGCGAAAGAATTTACGACAATTGTTTACAATAATTCAACATTTACCGGGTGGAGATAGATTGATTTCTCTCTATACGAATCATTATTCGCCATTTTGGATACTTCGGCTTTAAAAACACATTGACAACCTACTCCCCGCTTTCCCTATGTTCACTCAGGATAAAAAAGACGGAATAATTATGCCTGGCAGGTCGAATACAATCATCCATATAAAATACCGGGCCCGTTTTTTATGCAATTATCATGGCTCCCCGGTCTCCTCATTAAAAAATAATTGAAAGAAATGAACAAAACAAGCAATTATTCAAGAGGGACCAAATATTTAATAAATGTGGAAGTACGGGTTTTTTTTATTGAGATAAAGGAGAAACTGCAATGCCGGTTCTTTACGTCGGTATAAAAGTATTATTTACGGCACGAATATTGCATTTTTTTCATAATACCTTATACTGTGGAAAAGGTTTTTAAAGAGACCTTTTTACAGAAAGGCTTCCGGCAGCCTGTTTCGGCGGCGCCGGTGGCCAGCCCGGGAGGGACAACTGGGGAGGGGGACGCGCTGCGATAACCCTTTAAAAACATGTTTAGTGGGGCAAGGGGAGGTTCGTGCATCCGGGTTTTTCGGACGACCGTTAACGGGGATACACGAAAGGCCGGGAAATGGTATGAAGAAAGGAAGAAGAATTTAGACTGGATGTTAAGAATGGGTTTCCGGGATAACGACGGCCGGGTGGTAGTTATGACAGTTTCGGAGAATTGAAGTATGAATATAAAAACTGGGGACATGTCGGGCTGCATATCGGCAATAACGATGTTATCCATGCCTGGAACGTCGTGAGAATCGATAATTATATGGACATTGAAAAATTACCTATACCGCCGGGCTGGACGGCACCCAAATATATCGGCTGGACTCCTGTCAAAAGAATTTTCAAGGGTTTCAGATCACGATCATGAAACCCATGGTATTGGCGTTAGCTGGAAGAATATCATGACTACGGGGAAATCAGGTTTATTTGTGTACGGGTGTCAGAATTTCACAGGTAATGTGTTTATTAATATACTGATGATTTCCGGTTCGCTGCATGACCAAAAAGAAAGGAGAGGACCAGGCAAAACAAGATATGATATATACGCTATAGATCAAAAATGAATTAATCAATACATGATTAAGAAGTATGAAAGCTATTATGTTAAGGAGGAACTATGTTTTTTAAAAAGAGGGCAATTGCCCTGTTTATGTGTCTTTTGGCAGGAATATCAGGTAATATAATCCGGTTATCCGCCCAATCGTATAACCGGGTTTGGGACGGTAATAATCCGTTCTACCAGCCTGTTGTTACCACGAATTATTATGGAAGCGGGGATGTTGATTCGGACGGAGTGTTGACTGTAAACGATTTATCCATACTGGTAAACATGAGTGTGGGATTATACGCGGAAAATATACAGGGTGATGTGGACGGAAGCGGCGTCGTCGATATTCTTGACTATCAGCGGGTGTATAATGCGGTCAACAGCGGCCAGACACTCCCTGCACAGTGGAACAAACTCGATGAAACAGGCCGTATAAACTGGGTAACAAAATGTTTTACTCTTGATAAAACGAATACGTATAAGTACCAGTGGGGGTTTGTCTGCGGAAATTTCGCAAATCAGACCTATTTTAATTTTACCGCATATAAATGCGATATTTTTGACGAATATTATGAAACCATCTCATCGAATTTCAATATTCCTTTGTATCGTGTCTCATTGGATGCCCATGACGGGTCAAACAGTCATGCGATTAATGCAATATTGATCGGGGATGATCCTGAGGATTTTTACAGCTGGCTGTTCATCGAACCACAATCCGATGAGACGATGAATATCGTTGACTGGATTGAGTATAGAGTGAGAATTCAGGTCGTATACCCTAACGAGCTTGCCGTTGTCTTTTATGATTACCCGACGAAAATCGTTTTTGACATAGATGCAAACGGGATTCCCACATATAATGATGAGATGTCGGCTCCGGATTTCTTAAGAGAGAAACCTGCACAGCCTTCATACACTCCCAATACCGCCACCCATATATGGAATCCACGGATTATCGGGGAAGGCAATGGCCTCCTGCTTTACAGCAAGGGAAGGAATGATTTAACAGGTCGCAGCGATATCCATGTTTCCGAACTTCCATTTGATACGGAAAGCGTCGGTACCCCATTGGTCGACGATCCGGACTTTGGCAGCCGGCTTCTGGATTACTGTAAAGGACCGGACGGTACAATTCATCTTCTGTGGAAAGGAAAAGAAAAGGATAATATCGATGACGGATATGGAAATATCGTCGATTGTGAAGTACCCACCGTCTATTACCAGACATTCGATCCGGTGACAAAAGAGATCGGGGAGAGAATACGGCTCGTTTCCGGCACAAGACATTTTGCCGCAAGCGGAAGAATCGTCGCTACCGGTAACAATGAAATCCATGCTTTCTGGCTTGACAATGCTGCTTTATCTGATGAAACCATTGCCCCGAAAGGTATTTTCCATACATGGGCAGTGTATAACGGCACACCTGAAAATATGGTGTGGCAGCCCCTTGAAATGCTCGAGAAAAAAATACTGGATCAGGATTTCAAACCTGTCATCAAAGAATGGCTTGGTATAAGGGCAAGAGTCGACTATCACTTCGATGTTGCCGTTACCGGCTACAACAGCATCATGCTCGGCTGGGTCGAAAGACATCCAACCAGTCCGTATACGAACAACATTCTGCTCAAGGTGCAGGAATACGATAACGGGTGGCAGCAGGAAACCGTACTGGAAACGGATAACGTCGTCGGTTTGAGCATGGTATCTGATTCGTATAACAATATACACCTCGCCTATTGGGCAAATGACAATCCCTCGGATTATCCGGGAAAAATTTACCACATGGTCTTCGACGGCTATACGTGGGGTACGCGAACGTTGGTCGACTCAAGCGGCAATGCAAGCGATGTCGATATAGCGGCGGGACTTGACGGCAAACTCTTTCTTGTCTGGGAACGTGATCTGGGGAGTAGCGTTGTTCCGGCCTGGTGTCCCTATGAATACAATTCATGGCAAATCATTGCGGAACTCCCGGTACGTTCCGGTGCACAGGCGTGGTATCCTGCTGTGGCGTGTCTTTCAGACGGCAATCCGGCCATATGCTGGTCATCCCTGTCGAGCGACCTTGCCACAATAGAAGTGATTCAGCCCGTTGCCGGCCCTACACCGGAGCCAACGCCGGAGCCAACGCCGGAGCCGACCCCTGAGCCCGGCGCACTCCCATGGATAGAAACATTTGATTCGGAATCCGGAGGAAGGTTCTCGATACGACAAACGACCCGGACATGGACTTCCGAGAGTATCGACATATCAGGTGCAGAGGGTGTTTCCGTTTCCGCGGAAATCGAGGGGGTAAATGCACAGACCATGGAGACAACGGACTACCTTAACCTGTACTACAGCATCAATGGCGGAAGTTATGTGGCCTGGTCCCGGAATACCGACGGGTTTGCGTTAACGACTGCAAGTATTTCCGGATTAAGCGGGAACACACTCCAGATTCGCATTGAAGGGAAAACCAGCGCTTCGGACGAAACCTACTATGTCGACAATATTCTTGTTGAAGCGGCGGGCGCGCCGACTCCGGAACCGACCGTTGAACCGACCGTACCGCCGACAACGGAACCGACCATAGCACCGACGCAGGAACCCACCGTCGAGCCGACACCGGATCCGACTGCCGAACCCGGAGGCGGCTGTACCTGTGATGCGGGATGCAGTTCAATAACGGTAATAACACCAAATTTTGCCAAAAACGGTATCGGGGAGTTCTGTTTTGAAGCGACGACACTCGGCAATTATATCAACTCGTGGAATCTTGCCTTTTTGGAGGTCAATGGAGTTAACTTTACCAATATGTATGCTGCCGCATCCAACCTGCCTGCGAAGATCGACGGTAAATACTATGTGTACTACAAGAGTACGGTTGCCTGGGGGCATTTCGAGGCAAAGTACTGATGATAGGCTGCCTCTATAAAGAGGAAAAGATAAAGGCTGTCCGGTTTTTTACGGACAGCCTTTGTCGGTGCGGTTTGTTTTAATAGAAGCTGTTTTGAAATACAACGCGAACTAATGGACAATGGTATGCCGCTGAGTGAAGCGGCATACCGTTCTCAAGTTAATCTCAATATGATTTCGAGGTGGATGAAAGAATTATAAATGAGACATTCTCAAATGAATGATGGTTTCGTCAATGGAGAAAAAATCAGGATCATCCCGATAGAACGACTGCTTACATTGAAAAATGAAGTCGATCATTTTAAAAAAGGTTATGAACTTAATAGTTTTCAGAAATGGATTGTTGATGACTTATACATCTTTGAGCTTCCGCATGTGGATTTTCCTATTAAATCAATCATACTCATGGCAATTCCCCATCCGTTTTATGCAGAAATTGTGTTTACCATGAATAAAAAAAAATATAATTGTTTGAGTCCGGTGATGTCTGATTTTGAGAAAGCGGAAAAGACATTAAAGAGACTATTGGCGACACATAGATATCTTATTTGTAAAACACAAAATCTTCCGCTAAAACGTTTGGCTGTTCAAAGCGGGTTTGCCGTATATGGCCGTAATAATATTTGCTATATAGACGGAATGGGCAGTAATTTTTCTTTTGCCGCGTACTACTCGGATATGCCCTGTGATGATGAGTACTGGACCGATGTCGCTATGGCGAGACGATGCACAAAATGCAAAGCGTGTTTTGCACATTGCCCTACCGGTGCAATACGGAAAAACGGATTTTTAATAGACAATGAAAGATGCTTATCATATTGGAATGAAAGCGCTGAGCCATTTCCGGAATGGATGCCGAAATCCGCTCATCATTGCCTGTATGATTGTATTAAATGCCAGGTTATTTGCCCAATGAATAAAGATCAAATAAAACATACTGTCGGACCTGTTCGATTTAACGAATCAGAAACAAATATGTTGCTATCCGGTTTCATTTATGAGAGACAATCCGTCTCATTTAAAAAAAAGGTGAAATATTTGGGATTACATCAATGGCCGGATGGAATATCAAAAAATATAAAAACACTTATCGCATTGAATAATATTTTATAAGAACTAGAACTTACTTTAGTAGTGCCGGCCCCGGTTATTCGATTACCGTTATATAAAAAAGGGTATGCCCCAACAGGTGAGACGATAAAATGAGAGATAAAATAATAGTAGCGGAACATCGCGGTGGACAATTAACCATAAATAATCATAGAAAATTGATGGCATGGGCAATATTGTGCTTTGAGAGGGTATTATCATTTTATGGAAAAGAATTGGATGAACCTTTAATAAATGCCATAAATATCGCGAAAGAATGGGAAAAAGGCAAATGTTCAACGGGTGACGCGATTAAAGCATCGAGAGAAGCGCATGCGTTTGCCGGAACAATTGAAAACAGGGCCGCATGCATGGTTGCACGCGCAATAGGCCATGGGGTGGCAACCGCCCATATGGCCGATCATAGTATGGGAGCGGCATTATATGCACAAAAGGTGCTGAAGTTATCGGGAAAATCCTTTGAAGAGGAACGAAATGTGCAAGTACGAAACCTGCATGATTTACCCGATGACCTTAAGGCCTTTATTATTAATATGATGAAAATCAAAGCGAAAGGGTTAGGTCTGTGATACTTCATATAAAGGAGATGCATAATGAGAAAACGCGTTCCGCACTATTTTCTGTTATTTTTAATTATATTATCATGTATTCATATTAATGGCATAAAGCAGGGAAATAATCCCGGACGTCCTGAATTGGGGAATGGGACGGTCCTTACCTGTCACGGCACCATATTGCGTGGCGTTTACTGGTCCCTTGATGCAAGTGGAAAATTACCGGACCGTGAATCGGTAAGGGAAATAAAGGACTTCGGAATGAATTCCCTGCATGTTTACGCGGAACGGCATGATTCAGACGTCCCGGCGGGCTCTTACGCGGAACAGATGGATACGATCGTCAAATGGTGCGGCGAAGATGATTTGTACTGTGTCATCACCATCGGGGGCGGCAGTCATAATGGAATGTTCGAACTCGATTTTGCGAGAAAATTCTGGAATACATATGCTCCGCGCTATAAGGATAGACCCTGGGTGATTTATGAAATTTACAATGAACCCTACACGGGCTGGCGTCCGCCGTATGACGCAAAAACACTGGCCATGGAACAGGAGATGTATGATTTGATTCGCAGGCATTCCCCGGATACGATGATCCTGCTTTTTTCATATGCGGGATTATCGACTGCGGAAGATGTTATACGGGATATCAATCGGCTCGAAGTGGACTGGAGTAATGCCGCCGTGGCTTTTCATGGCTATGGGGGAATGACTGCCGAAAACATGCAATCCTTGAAAGCGAACGGCATCAACATAATATGTACTGAATTGTCCATTTCTTCGTCTTTTTCCGACGAACAGGTGAACGCGGAAGAGATATATAAATGTGAAACGAACGAAATATCATGGCTCGTTTTCATGCAGATTAAGAAAGGATATCTGGACAGCTGGAGGTTCAAGGAGGAAATCGATAAAAGAAATCTCGGCTGGAAGCCGGATTCCGGGAAATGGCCGGCCGGTCCTTCCCGATATATTCCGCCCCGCAATCTTGCCCTGGGAAAACGCACTATTGTATCATCCGTTGAAAACTACAGGGGTCAGAACCTTCTCGGGAAATATGCAACGGACGGCGACGATCTCACCCGGTGGGGCTCTGGATTTGCAGACGGCCAGTATATCATCGTCGATTTTGGTACGCCGATGAGTTTTAACGTAATTGTCGTTCACTGGGACGGCCAGTATGCGGTTGAATATGATGTGCTGATATCCGACGATATGGAAAACTGGGATCTTCTCCACAACGAGGCCGATGGCAAAGGCGGTGATTCATGGCTTTACTGGAAAGAAAGAATCCGTGTTTCGGCAACGGCGCGGTATCTGAAATTGTTTTTGAAAAAAAGGCGAATGCAATACGGCTTTTCCATGTATGAACTTGAAGTTTTTAATACGGAGAATCAATAAAAGAAAAGTATCCCGAATATATAGACATATGGAAACGTGCTGAATCCCTGCCTGGTATTGACGAAAATGATTTCGTACAGGAATGAGTGGGCAGGGTGCTATATTTCTGAAAAATACTAAATCGTTAAAATAATATTTAATTGACATTTTAAATAATAAAAGTTATTTTGCTTAATAATGCCAGGAGGAAGAAATGACAATATTAGCGACAATTATGAGTCTTGCAATGATAATTGATCTCATTCTATTATTAATAAGCCCTAAATTTTATTGCTCTATAGGCATCCCAATCAAAGCGGTTACCATTCCCAACTCTGGAACGAGGACAATGACTGGATTAAAAGCGGGATTGATTTCTAATTTTAATGGGTATAAATATTGGAATGATGATAATGCTATCTGGTTTCGTACAAAATTTAATTTATTAACTTTATATACAGTCGGTTTCTTATCAATTACAAAAGGACTAGTAGTCAAAGAAGGGGAAAATTACAAATGTTTGCACGTTATGAATTTATCAACTTCTTTTGCGTTATTATCTTTCCTTTTACTGCCGTTTTTTTATACTATTGATTTCATTGGAATTATCTTTTTATGCATATTGGGTCTCATTATGGTCGGGTTTACTCTGTATCGGAATAAACAGTTTAATGAAATGACAGAATTAATATAACATTAGAATAGCGCGGCCGGATAATGTGCAATTCGTTTACGGAAAATCAATATAATATTACTTTAAACATCGAGTTGTTCCCTGAAAAGCGGTATTTTCATTGCAGCCTTCAGTTATCGAAAAATTATTTACTGGAGATATAAATAGCTTGAAAATACTTGCCATCATCGGCACGAACAGAAGAAACGGCACAATCGAAAGATTGGTGAATAGCTTATTGAACGGGGTTGAAAAAAGAGGCATTCATCGTTATGAAAAAATCAATCTTCATGATTATAAAATCGGGAACTGCAGGGGGTGTTGGGTCTGTGTAAAAAAAGGTACCTGCATTATTCAGGATGATGTTCAATCGTTAATCAACAAGGTTATTGCATCGGATGTCATCATATTGGGGATTCCTTGTTATTGGGGAAATGTACCCGGAATTGTAAAAACATTTTTCGACCGCCATACAGGGTATGTTATGCAAAAACCCCGGGACGCAGAGGAATTCAAATCAATGAAAACGATTGATAAATTCAAAAAAATGATCCAGCTTTCCCGTCATTTCGGGCCGATACCGGCATACAGAAATAAAAAGTTCATACTCATTTCTTCAATGACCGTCCCGTTTCCGATATCATATGTTTCCGGCGACCTGCCCGGACTTATGGGGGCGATTCAACGCTATGTGCATAACATCCGCGGGAAAATTATCAGGAAAATCATCTATACCGATTCACTTTTTAAAATACTGGAAAGAAAAGAAGAAAGATACTTGAAAAAAGTATTTTCTATTGGATATAATCTGGTAAAGCAAAAATGAAGAAAGAAATAGTCCGATTCGCCGGGGAAACAGGCTTCTCGGGGAATATCTCCATTTACAGGAGATATGATGTTATTCTCGATGAGTCTTTCGGATATAGAGATATGGCAAATAATCTCAGGAACAATTCGGAAACGAAATTCGGTATAGCCTCCGGTACGAAAACATTCACGGCCGTCGGGATTTTAAAACTGGTTGATAAAAAAAAATTGACACTGTCGACAAACATGACGGACCTTTTTAAAAAGGATATCGGATTTATCTATCCCGGGGCGACAATCAGGGATCTTCTTGTGCACGCTTCCGGGATCTTCGACTATTATGACGAGGAACGTATAGAAGACCCTGACAATTTCTCCGTATCCGTCCCGTGGTATAAACTGGAAACACCGGGTGATTATCTGAGGTTATTTGAAGGGAACCGGCCCAAATTCAAACCCGGAAGCAGGATTTCCTATTCAAACGGCGGTTATGTTTTTCTGGCTATCATAATCGAACGATTGACCGGTCTATGCTACAGAGAGTTTATGGCAAGGGAAATCTTTTTGCCTTTGGGAATGTCATCGACCGGATTTTATGCCTTTAACGCACTCCCGGGAAATACTGCAGTCGGCTATATCCGGAATGATTCGGGCTGTATTTCAAACATATATCAGCTTCCTCTTAGAGGCGGAGGCGACGGCGGTCTTTACACGAACAGCCGCGATATGGCGGTGTTCTGGATGAGGTTGTTTAATAACGAATGTTTGAGTAAAGATGTATTGGATGAATTCAAAAATGCCCATGTTGAACTCTTTAGCAGCCAAAAATACGGCCTCGGCGTTTATATCGGAGAACTGGGCGGAAGTATTTGTTATTCAGCCGCAGGGTGTGATGCCGGGATCGGTTTTAATTCGACCTTCGTTCCCGAATCCGGGCTGACGATCAATATTTTTTCGAACAGGACGGACGGTCATGAGGGATTGTTGAAATTTATAAAAGAACACGGCAGGGAGATATTGTCAATATAAGGAGGTTTCCACTCGCGGCAGTCCCGTTTTTCCCGGTTTCCCGGTAGAGAGGGTTTTCGACAATTATATCGATGACGGGTATGATGTCGATAAGGAAGGTTTGATTATTATCGCGGAAGAGCGATTCGTATAATCGTAATTTTCGGAAAAGGAGAGAGGCGTATGCCGCAGTCGATGTATGGGCTGCCGGGAGGCCGTTCAGGGCGCACGTAATGGCCCGCCTACGGGTAACGATGAAAATAAAAGGAAAAAGAATCTGTCTCAGGGAATATACTCAATACGATTTCACGGGGTTTTATAAACTTGTTTCAGATCCTTTAATCAGGAGATTGTCGTTATTGCGGACGCCGAAAACGGAGAAAGAGGCTTTTCTCGAGTTCGAAAACATAATAGCCGACCGGAAAAGGCAAGACAGAAAGAGGTTCATCTGGGGGATTTTCCTGCTGGATGAAGATGTCTATATCGGGGACGCGGGGTTTGAGATAATCAAACACAATGAAACGGGAGGAATCGCGGAAATAGGATATTTCCTGGACAAATCTTATTGGGGAAAGGGGTACGCGACGGAGACGGCATCCTTGCTTATTGAATACTGTTTCACGAAAATGAATATTCACAAGGTTGTTGCGAGTTGTGATATGAGAAATACGCCTTCCGAAAAGGTTATGATTAAATGCGGAATGAAAAAAGAAGGAGAGTTCCGGCAGAATCGCTATAAGGATAACGAACGGCATGACGAGTTAAAATACGGAATATTGAAGAAGGAATGGCGCGAAAGACGCGACGAAGAATAACTTCCCGTGTGTCTGTCACGGCCGTGACCGGATGATCTTTTTCGTGTTTTTTTGCATCCGTCATATAAAGGGAGGATGAAATGAAATTGTACACAAGAACATACCCGTTGTTTTCATTGTGCGGACTCAACTGCGGATTGTGTCCCCGTTATCAGACGGAGGGAAGCTCGAAATGTCCCGGCTGCGGCGGGCCTGATTTTCATCTGAAACACCCGTCCTGCCCTGTCATTACGTGCAGCAGAAAGCACGATAACGTCGAATATTGCTTCCAATGTCGCTCATACCCCTGCGAACGATATAAAAATACCGGTACACTCGATTCATTCATCACCTATAAAAATGTATTGGCCGATCTTGAAAAAGCGGAACGGGACCTCGATGCGTACAAAAGCGTGCTAACCGAAAAAATAATGATACTCGAAAAACTGGTTAAAACCTATAATGACGGAAGAAAAAAGAATTATTATTGCATAGCCGTTAATCTGTTAGAGCTCGTCGATGTGAAAAACATCATGAAAACGGTCGAAAGCGACATTGATAATCGGGACATAAGTCATAAAGATAAAATTCACAAGGTGATCGAAATGTTCGAGGAGAAGGCGAAAAAGAATAAGATCGACATAACGTTGAGGAGGGGCTGAACGGTTGGCGGGATTTCCATATATAACCGCCGGTATGCGGCGCTGTATGACGTATTTAAGGAGGGACGATGTTCGTCAATCTTTCTGAAAGTTCTCCCGGGATCAGGAAGCAGGCCGCGGACGTTCTCTATGCGGCATCGAAAGCGGTAACTTCGGCATCATGGGACACGTTTGAATCCTCCGAAAGAGAAGTGGAGGAATGCTGCGGTAACGGCAATATCGCGATCGGATATATCCGCAATGGCGAATTGCTGGGCTGGGCGGGGTTGAGACCGATGTACGGAAACGTTACCTGGGAACTGCATCCGGTAATGGTCAAACCTGGTTTTCAAAAACGGGGAATCGGCACAAGGTTGTTGAACGAAATCGAGAGAATCGTAAAGCGAAGAGGTATATCGAATATCGTGCTTGGTACTGACGATGAAATGGGAAAAACAAGCCTGTCGAAGGTCGATTTGTACGCTTCGGATATTTTTCATGAGCTTGATACTATCGAAAACATCGGCGATCACCCCTTTGAGTTTTATCAAAAAAACGGATACAGAATAATCGGCGTTATTCCGGATGCGAACGGATACCGTAAGCCCGATATTCTCATGGGTAAACGGATAACATGATGCTGAGCACGATTCAGGTGACGGTCGCCGCATTGTTTTGTCTCCGTGAAGCGTTATTTTACAGGATGTGGATATATGGAATTCGTAAAAATAAATGCCGATCAGAATGGAATATTGTTATCACTGTTATCCGATGCGTATGCGGGATCGCCGTTGTATTGTGGACTATACATGGTGAAATGGCGGGAGTTCGACGACTTTATTTTTTCGAATTATCATGCGACAAGTAACCATCTCTTCCTTTCGGTTGAAAAAGACGAGATTATCGGATTTTTCAGCTGGGACCCGCATGGGCTGCCGTCATACATTCGGATAGGACATAACTGCATTGTCGGAAAATATAAAGGCCGTGGGATGGGGAAGCAACAATTGCTTCATGGGATTGAAGAAATGAAATCATTGAAACCGGAAAAGATTGTCGTTAATACAGGGAATATTCCCTTTTTCATCCCGGCGCGTAGAATGTATGAATCCTTCGGTTTTTCAAAAACGAATATCATAAAGACCAATGATGAGATTGTTCCTGAAACAATAACGTATGAACTATACTGCCGTGTTGGGCGGGAAACTTAAAATATTTAACCCGGAATATTTGACCGGGTATCAAAATAAAGACGAATGTCAATGAAAGTTCATTTGGCGACCTTGACCGACGCGGCCGTTTTTACTACCGTTTATTGACCATTAAATGCAGTCTGACGGCCAAACGGATACCGGAAGCCGCCAAACGGTATGAAGGTCTTAGGGAAGCGTCCAATGCATGATAATTGACGACCGGCCGGGGAGGTATCGTATGCATCTGAAAGGATTCGATAAGTTCGTCGAGAAAGTCCCGTATCTTTCGGGGAAAAAAATCGTGTTCGTTTTTCTCTACGTTCTCGTTATCGGCGCGATCGAATTTGTGATCCTTACCGTTTTCTATCGGCTTCCCGGCATATTGATGAACACAGGCGTGAATGAAGCGGTCTTAGCCTTTTTTCCGGCAGCGGGCGTTCTGTGCATAGGGGCTGCCGGATTTATTTTAGTTTATCAGATGTGGCGGCAGCGCGGCAGACTCAGGAAAAAATACGGTGCCGGTTCATACCGCAGAATACTGCCCGTCGGGTTGGCCGGAATCATTCTCATCATCATGCTTTCTTTTTATCAATTTGTTCCTTTTTTCGATTTTTCGCCAGCGTTCTGGGCAGCGTCTCGGTTCGATTTCCTCGCCGTACCGCTCGATTCCCTTGCGGGTCCGGCGGCGCCCGTGTTTTTTGCCGTCAAGTGTGTCTTCGCTTTTCCGCTTCTGGGCCTTGGTATCGCGACAGCCGTACGCGCCCTCCTTACCTTCGGATTCGACTACATGACGGTCGTCTATCTCTATTTCCCGGAGGAAAGCGAGATACAGAACAATAGAATTTATTCGGTAATCCGGCATCCGGCGTACGGGGCTGCGATCGTCATGAATCTCGCCGGGACGCTTTTTACCCTCACATTATTGTCACTGGTGTCGTTTATCCTCTTTGTTCTTGGGTTCTGGATTCATTTACGCTTCGTGGAAGAGAAAGAGCTGCTGGAAAGATTCGGAAAGCAATATAGAGAATACATGAAACAGGTGCCCGCGTTTTTTCCGAGACCAAAGGATTTCGGCGTGCTCTTTGGTTTTCTTGCCGGCAGATAAGAGCATGAACGGAAAAGACGGGCCGAATAAACATCCCTTCCGGACGGTACCGGTATGAAAAAAGACAAAGCAGCAGTCAGGCTTAACTCCCTGCGTAAAGCGGTAAGCATTCCCAATGAAAGACGGATATCGTCACTATCGAATGGATTACGTAAAGAATGAGGAGAAAAATATGAAAGAACCAAAGAGAATCATCGATTTCAGTAATGAAATAGAAGCGACCCTGTTCTGTAGAATACTTGACGAGAACAATATCCCGTATCATCTGCATTCGCTGAACGATACGGCCTATGACGGCATATATCAATTTTCTCACGGCTGGGGATTTCTTGAATCCCTTACGGAACATGAGGAACGAATTCGCGTCCTTTTTGAAGATTTTAAAAATTCCAGGATTATCGAACAGGAAAATGAACAGTTTGATGATCCTATTGAGAATGAAGATAATAAAAAGAAAATCGATAAATTTGACATTATATCGATCTGTATAATTGCCGTACTTTTAATCTTCCTGATTTTTTTTATCCTGGAAAATTCAAATTTGAAAAGGGAAATAGCTTATTATAGAAATCGTCCTCTTTTAAAAAACACTCATGATAAACAAATCAAAGGCATAGAATCACGTTGGAAAGATTCGAATATCCTTAATACACAATATTATGATGAAAACAGTAATTTGATATATGAAAAGTCGATTAGTTACGATACACGCGGCAATCATCTCGCTACTTATTATGATGAAAACGAGAATGGAATCAGTGAAAAATGTATTTTGTATTCGACATCCGGGGTAATGTCTGTTGAAATGTCGGATCGAGATGAAGATAAAAGGACGGATAAATGGATAAGCTATCTCTCCGATACCGCTTATCTTATATGGTATGATCAGGACAAGGACGGTATAGCCGAGCGAGGAGAAATTTATAAAGGCGGCAGGAAATATAAAGAAGTAGATATTTTTAATGATTTTCTGAATTGACCGTCCGCTTTATTACCATACTTTCGATGTACAGCGGCAGTGAACGACTGTATAAAATAACGGCTGCCGTGCGAAATTTTCGATATAATCGATCCTTTGTAAAAATATGGCAGAATTACGGCTTTCACTAATTTCATTTTCCCATATAATAGCGATATATACAAATAGTAAAGGATACCGGTGATGAATGAGACCGATGTATTGGATTTTTTTGAAAGCGGATTTTATGAGGATTACTGGGGCTGGGAATTCGACGAAGGGGAAGCGGGAGAAACCGCCATGAAATCCATGGCACTGCTCGGCGCGAAAGGGGGTCACCTTCTGGACTGGTGCGGCGGATGGGGCAGGATTTCGATTCATCTTGCGGGTATGGGATTCCGTGTGACGATACTCGATTTTACACAAAAGTACCTGGAAAGGGCAAAAACCGATTTCAGAAAACGGCGCCTCGAAGTCACGACTGTCTGTGTCGACTGCCGGAATACCCCGTCGGATATCAGGGCGGATTATGCATTGTGCTCCTTTAATTCGATCGGTTTTTTGTCCGATGACGAACAGGTTGCGGCATTTAAAAGCCTGGCAGGGGCGTTAAAAAAAGGCGGGAAAGTCGTTATCGATTGCATCAATCAATTGTTTCTCGCAAGGTACTTGCAGCCGGCCATGAAAAAAACAAGGCCGGACGGCATACAATGCGTTCAGCGAAACGTTCTCGATCCATTGACGAGCGTCCTCCATTCGGAGTTCCGGATTGAAGGCGATAAGGATGCCGCCGCCAGGCGATTCAGCCAACGGATGTACACGCCGCTTGAATTGAGGATAATACTCGAATCCGCCGGCTTCAGTATCGAGCATATGTACGGTGATTTCGACGGCAATGCGGTATCGCTCGATCTGCCGCAGATTGTTGCCGTCGCACGGACATAGAGGAAAGGGGAATATCGATGTTTCAATCACTTGTGCTGAATAAATCGGTGAGCGGAATGAAGCGGACGGATATCTTTTTCCCGTGTTTGCTCTTCAGCGTTCTTTTGGTATCGGGGTGCGTCCATCAGCAGGAAGGGACCGCCGGTCCGATGGCTTCCGGAGAAAAATCGGGCGGCGGTGCAGCCGGTAATCTTTTGATACTGCGAATCGAATACGGCCGGGACGATACACTCAATGAATACAGGGAATATTGTTATGACGAATACGACCGGGTGACAAGGGAATCGGTGTACGGTAAAAAAGGAAACGTCAGGGAGATCAGGTTTTTCGAATACGGCGATGACGGGCCGGTCAGGCAGGTGGTCAAAAACAGGAAGTATGAGATCGAAGAAATCAGGGAATATGTCTATGAGGACGGCCTCCTTGTCGAAAAGACGGTGCAAAACGGCGATAACCGGATAACCGGCCACCACCGCTACATTTACAGGGACGGCCGGCCGGAAAGAGAAAGTGTCGCCGTTTACAACGATCATCTGGAAATCGCGGATGAATATTATTACCTTTATATATATGACGAAGCGGGGCTTGCGAGAAGGGAAACGTACGGGCAGGGCGAAGGGGCAGGGAAACTTCTCGAGACGAGAAGTTATATCCACGAGGGTTCCAAAATAATGCGGGAAGAAGAAACCGACGGGGAAGGAAAACCCGTGAAATATTTTGTCTTCCGTTACGGAAGAAACGGCGACAACAGGAGTCCCGTAGCCGATGACCGGTTGTACGATGAAGTCTTTTCGGATGACGTGTTTCACGAGTTTGTCGTCGAAATCAGCGGGGAAGAATGGGACGGCATGACCGGCGACATGCTCGATTACGCAAAGAAGCACCCGGTGAGGCTGTTGTATCAGGGTGACGGCAGACCATACCGGACCGGCAATTACAGAAAGGCGGACTTCATCTATAAAAAGACCGATGGAGAAGAAATCGTGCTGCGGGAGGTCGGGATCAGAACGCGGGGCAATGAATCCCGGCGGCTGCCCGAGATAAACGGGAAGTATCAGAAAACCCACTTCAAAATAAAATTCGATGAAACCTTCGATCTCGAGAAGGGGACGTTCGAATACGAACGAAAAAACAGCCGGCGCTTCGCCGGCATGAAGGCCCTCAATTTCAAGTGGAGCAGGTACAACACCTGGGACAAATACGCGAACAAGACGAAAATAAACGAGCTGTTCAGCTACCGCCTGCTCGAAAAGGTGGGAGTGACCGTCCCGAAGATGTCGCTTGCGACACTGACATTCAGGATAGACGGAAAGACCGTCGACTACGGTATCTACGGTATCGTCGAGCACGTGGACAAGGCCTTTTTGAAAAGGCGTTACGGCAACGACAACGACGGGGACCTCTATAAATGCCTCTATCTCGACGAGGGTGCCCATCTTACCCCCGAAACCGTGCGCAGTGCCAATGTCGGTGTCAAGGATTTCGATACCAATTACAGACCGATATACGACCTCAAAACGAACACGAAAACGAGCATTCATTCGGATTTCATTAATTTCATCCATAACCTCAATACCAGAGAGGGCGATGATTTCATCGATTATATCGAAGACAATTTCGAGGTCGATAAATTCATCAGATTTCTCGCGATGGGCATCTACATCAGCAATCTCGACGATTACCGGTTTCTCGCGAACAATTATTACCTGTATTTCACCGGGAAAGGAAAGATCGATTTCATTCCCTATGATTACGATATTTCTCTGGGTACGGCATGGCACGGAGAAATGGGGTACCGCGAGTTCATCGAACAGGATATATTCGATACCGCCAACATCCCCGAAAGCTGGGGCGATCGTACGAGAAGGCCGCTGGTCGACAAGATACTGGCGGCGGATGCATACAGGAACCGGTATGTGGCGTACCTTAAGGAGTTCATCGATCCTGAAAAGCGCCTCTTTCTGTTCAGCGAATACAAGGCGGTATACGACCGGTTGTACGACCTGTATAAGGGAAAGGACAAAAACGACACGGCGGACGCCGACCCCATGGGATGGAAGGGGTACGAGGCGGATTATTTTTACGACAAGACAAAAAATGTCCTGGATCAGCTCGGCATTCCGTACGGCGGATACGAGGTGAAGTAAATACGTTACGGCGGATATCTATACCGGTTCGCCTGGAACCGTCTATTGCGGTATGAACCATTATTATTTTCGCTTTGACTTTTTACTGTAAGGAGGAATTCATGATATGCCCTATGTGTAAAAAGGAAACGCCTTCCGTCCTGAGTTTCTGCGAGCATTGCAAGGCGGACCTGCGTGAGTATTCCCGGAAAAGGGACAAGCTCATGGAGGGCACGGGGGAGTTCGATATCGGATCGGGCTTCGGTATCGAATCGAAGATTTTGAATCTCGGCCCCATCGGCGGCATCATCCTTATGGCGATTGCCGTGATCTGGTTTTTTGCCGCCTTTGCCAACGGCGTTATCTATTTTTATCCGCCCGTGCTCTTCGTGATCGGGCTGGTCGGGTTTTTCGCGGGAATCGCGAGATCGATAAAAAGAAAAAAATTGAAGAAGCATCGCGCGCGGGGGGAGGTGGATTAACGTTCGCGAAGATTGAGTAGCTGCCGGGGAGGAGTATTATAGTCCTGTCGATTATTGCGAGAGACTTCGTTATGTTTTATAAAAAGCACCCATGCTTGGCGCGGTTGTCGTTTGCACAATAACCGCTTCACCGCTTCGAGGTAGTAAAATCATTGCCAACCCCTTTAATGTTGTTATAAATTTCAAGAACGGTTATTTTATTTTTAAAATCGGTTTTTGATTGTAGAAGAATATGATGAAGAAATTCAGTTTTATTACGTATAATATCCTGACGGATAATGAAATTGATTTGCGTATGAATAAATCACTCGCGCCTTCGACCGGAAATTGTTTTTTACCTTCTTATGAATTTGATATTTATTTGCACAATTCGGAAGAAAGAGTGGGTGGTATTTGTATTAGAATCGGAGTAAATGAATTTGTAGAAAAATACGAAGGTAATATCGGATATGGAATTGAAGAGAAATACCGCGGGAATAAATACGCAGCAAAAGCGTGCAGACTGATAAAACAGGTAGCAAAAGATCATAAAATGAATATAATCTGGATTACATGCGATCCGTCGAATACGGCATCTCGCAGAACTTGTGAAATTATTGGTGCCGAATTCGTACAAATTATAGATTTACCGATAAATTGTCCTGATTATAACGAAGGTTTCAGAAAAAAATGCAGATACAGATGGGATATTTAAATAAATATTTTCGATAATCTTGTATTAAAGATGATCGATTTTAAAAAAAAAGATAAAATACTCGATAGAAAGATAAAAGTCATATGTTTAGCGCCATGAAAATATTGATATTCACCGAAGGAACGATAATTATGCATAACAATGGTATCGGACACAGCAGAGAACAAATCGTGCAGCAGGTAAAAGATAATGATCCGTCGATTCATGATTACAGGTCATATGTTCCCATTGGCAAAGCGGCGGAGAAATTGACGCAATGGAAAAACCGGGGAGCGGAAATATTTTATCTCACATCGAGGCGAAAACACGAAGAGATAAACGACGTCGCGTCTCATTCGATCCGAAAACACAAGAGGACAACAAAGCCGTGGAAAATTCCATATCGAAACGTATGAATATCCTGACCATTACGATCCCCATCCTTGCCGAAAACCTGCTGAGATTCCTGTTCTCGTTCGCCGATATATTCATGTTAAGCGGTCTTTCCGTAAACGGCGTACGCATGGGCGACGACGCGGTGGCCGCCGTGGGTCTGGATATCAATTTTGTGTTTTTCATCACTCTTATCTATTTGATGATCAGTTCGGGCGCCGGAATTATTATTACTCAACACAACGGCGCTCAAAACGCAAAAAAGGCTACACGGACGGTAACGACAAGCGTATTTTTATCGGCTTTGACGGGCATTGTCATCAGCCTTACCATGTTTTTCCTGGCAAAACCGATCCTTTCTCTCTACCGGCTCAATGATATACGCTACGGTTTCGCCGTCGATTATTTCACCATCTTCAGCGCCTTTTCAATCGGGCTTGCCATGAATACCATTTTCAGTACGGTTTTACGGGCTTACGGATATTCACGGGAACCGATGGTTATCAATATGATCGCCAACGCGCTCAACGTGTTCGGCAATTATTGTTTTATCTACGGTGCTTTTGGTTTTCCGCAATGGGGAGTGGCGGGCGTGGCGGTTTCAACCGTTTTCAGCCAGATACTGGCCGCCGTCTGTATGTTTTTCATGATTTTGAGTAAAAAGGATATGACGCTTCGTTTTAGGGATTTCTTTACAATCAAACTTCAATTAATCAAAAAGATTCTACGACTAGGCGTTCCCATCGCGGGTGAATCGCTTGCATATAACACCGCCATGATAGTGATGAATTTTTTCGTCGCGCAAATGGATTTCGGGCTGCCGCCGGAAGCGCAGATCAATTTACCGGCATATAATTACGCTTTTGTCTTCGCGCGGTTTATTTTTTATTTCTCTTTTTCCACCGGACAGGGCACCCAGATAATAACGAGTTATCTCGTCGGTGCGGGGAGAAGCGGGGAGGCGTACCGGAATGTTTTCAGGTATTTTTGTTTTTCCTTCATTCTGGCTTTTGTTCTGGCGGGAACATTGTCCTTACTCAGGAATACGATCCTCCGTATCTTTCCCATGGAAGATAATGTGTATCGTCTCTGCAGTAACCTCGTTGTTTTTACCATGCTTTTGGAACCGGGCCGGACCTTCAACCTTGTTTTTATCAATGGCTTAAAGGGATCGGGGGACGTCGATTTCCCCGTAAAGGTCGGCATTGTCACCATGTGGGGTATCGGCGTGCTTTTTGCTTTTATCCTGGGTCTTGTCCTCGAATTCGGGGTAATCGGTATATGGCTTGCGATTTCCATGGACGAATGGACAAGGGGAATCATCATGCTGTTCCGCTGGAAATCGAAAGTCTGGCAGGAGAAAGCGATAGTCAAAGCCCGGGCTTGATTATATTCTTTCAGGTAAGCCGGAAACGGCAGGAGGAAATAATGATTGAAAAAACGGCGTATTCTCCTGAAACATGCAGTCCGAAAGAAGTCGGCCAATACGCAGAAAGGGCATTCGTGTGCATTACAAAAGAAAACAGTGAAATCTTTAAGCAAGCATTATTGAAAAGACGGGAGACAGGATAGTCATGGTATTATGAAAGAAATAATAATAGTAAATGGAACGTGCGGAAGCGGAAAAATCACTATTGGAAAACAAATTCGTGAATTGTACGGTTATCATCATATTGAAAGCGATGAAATAATAAAGTCAATCAAGGAGAAAACGGGAATAAGACCGGAATACCGTTTGCCGTCCATGAACTTCCGCGGCCTGCCGGCCCCTCCGCCATGTGAGCCGGAAGTCGCACAAGTTTGTCCGTTGTGTAAAACAGGCGGGTAAACATCATGATACGAAAAGTAAAATTAAGTGATGCTGAACAATTACACGAACTCTCGAATGAACTCGGGTATTTATTTGATAAAAAAGAATTCTATAAAAATCTTGAAGAACTGATGAAACTGAATGATCATGTCATATTGGTCAAGGAAATTGAAGAAAACAATGTAATAGGATACGTTCACGGCCAGATTTACAGAGTACTGTATTTTGAAAAATTATTGAATATATTGGGGCTGGTCGTATCACGAGGATACAGGAATTCGGGTTATGGAAAAGCCTTGATGCATGAAGTTGAGTACTGGGCAAAATCAAACGGATGCAAGGGCGTTCGCCTGAATTCAGGAAACGAGAGAGACGGAGCTCATAAATTTTATGAAATAATCGGATATACGATGAGAAAGCAACAGAAAAATTTTTATAAACAGTTTTGACAGGTCTTCCGTCGCCATGAAAATAGAAGAAATAACATCTTATCTGGACTCATTGCTTGAAATAACAGGTGAAAAACACAATAATGAAGGCTTGACGATCCGTGGAAGGAAAAACGTATCAAAGATCGGTGTTTCCGTGAATTTGTCGTTTAGTGTCATTGAGAAAGCGATAAATGAACATATCGATTTCCTGTTGACCCATCATGCGAATTGGGAAAGCACCGATGCCGAATATGTAAAATCAAAACGGACGAGGTTATTACAATATAATATTTCACATTACTTCGCACATGATGCTTTGGATATGCATGGAGAATATAGTACCGCACTCGGATTCAATAACCTTTTCGGATGGAAGATACACAAACATTTCAATAACACGGCAGGAATCATCGCGGCATCGGAGTATCTTGATATCGATGATTTGTCCGGCGTTCTTTCTAAAAAACTCAAATCCAAATTGGAAATATTTAAAAACAATGACAAGGTTGATAATATCGGAATAATACCCGGATGGGGTGCGCGACCGGAATGGATAAAGGAAGCAAAAGGAATAGGCATCAATACCTTTATTTCAGGCGAAGCGATTCATTTTGGAAAATTATACGCGTATGAGTCGAATATTAATTTGATTCTGGCGGGTCATTACGCTACCGAGAAGCCGATAATGGAATTTTTTACCGGAAAAATAAGCGAAGACACGGGCATGGAAACAGTATATATCGAAGATCATGATTCAGCGGCTCTTTTTTAATATACGGTCAACTTCATCCGCCACTGTCCATTATCCGGTATGTTATTGAAAAAATGCCGACTTTCGGCGGCCGCACGTAATTTCCTTCCTTTAAGGGATTTCATACCGGTTTCCCTTTTTTACCACCAACCCTTCCCTGACCAGAACTCCCGCTATGTCGCGAATCCTCTCCGCGTCGGCTTCAATCTCTTCAATGAGTTTACCTTCCGACGCGTACCCCGCCCCTGCGACAATCCCCAAAATTTTCCCCCGTATCTGCCTGTCCGAACCGTCGAACCTCGACTGCTTTTTATATGCTGAGCTTTTTCCCGTCAACTCCGGATACAGTTTTTTCAGGTGACTTCCGTAATCCATAAGCGCCGAGTACCATGTTCTCGGATGTTCTCTGTCCATGGTCGCCCGGATGAGGGATTCGATATCGTCGTCACTGACCCGCGTTTGATCCCTGAGAAAGTGGTAAATATAGACCGTGCGGATATTCGTCTCGATCACGACTTCCGGTCTGTCGAAGGCGAAGGCCAGAATCGATGCCGCCGTCGCCCTGCCGATCGACGGAAGGCGGAGAAGGGATTCCCTGTCGCAGGGAAGAACACCGTTATAGTCGCGGCAGACCCTTCGCGCGATTTCTTTCAGGGCATAGGCTCGCCTGTTGTATCCGAGTCCCTTCCAGAGAAGCAATACCTCCCGCATGGAAGCGGTATCGAGACTGTGGAAGTCCGGGAAGGAAGCGATAAAGGCCTCGAACTTCGCGATAACCCGTTCGACCTGTGTCTGCTGAAGCATTATCTCCGAGACCACGATATGATACGGCTTCCAGGCCGTCCGCCAGGGAAGCCGGCGTCCGTGCTTTTCGAAAAAACGGCAGACATCGTTCCGGAAACTTATGAGGGCTTCCGGTGAAGGATTAATCCGTGTTCTGCTTTTTTCCCGCATAAAGGGCCATTCGTTGAATCGTGATCGCGGTCATACCGGCGAGCGGCAGGAGACAGAGGAGGAGAATCAGGAGGTGCGGCGAGTGTTTGTTGACGAGGCGGATGCGGCGGGTGCTCGTGTCGATGAGGCGGCCGGAAATATCCCGCAGGCGGATATCGATGAGCCGGGTTCTTCCGTCGATTGGAATACGGAACGCCCGCAGGGAGGGCGAGAGGTATTCATGGGGGGCTTCCGGCCGTGAATCCCAGTAGACGAGTCGGTAGCCAAGCGGGGCTTCCGGATCCTGATCCGCGTAAAAATAATCCTGAAGCACGATGCCGTACGGGCCGTTGTTCACCGATTTCTCGATCCATGCGGTGGTAATCTCTTTTGTCCTGATCCACTTCGTTTTCCCGGGATTACCCTTCGCGTCGTTGACCATCAGTTTTTCGTGAAAGAGTTCGTTCACCTCATTCTGGTAGGACGGCCTGAAAAAAAGGTCGTAGCTGCCGTCGACATAGATAACCGAACCGGCGATCTGTGTTATTTTATGTCTTGTGAGTTTCGAGCCCGCGGCGTACATGTACTGTACGCTGTTGCCCCGCTTTTTCGTGAAAACCTTGAGTGTTTTTTCCGATCCCTCGATTATGTTGTTTTCCGGGTCGACGAGTTTCATCCTGTAATCGCCTTCGGGAAGGTTGATGATAAACGCTTCCTGCGGGGGGCTGATCTGATACGACGGGCGGGAGGGCGGGTATTCAAACTGATACGACTGGACTTCTTCGACGAGACCCGAAACGTCTTTGCCTTCTTTCCGGGCCAGCCTTATTTTACTGTCCATGTTTCTTTTCCATTCCTGGTATTCCCGCTCACGCTGCTGCCACGCTTCCACCTCCCTGTCGTACCGTTCCATAATGGAAAGATAGCGGGCGTATTCGGAAACAGCCTCTTCACCTTTCAAAACCCTCAGGGTGTTCGAAAAGGCGTCCGTGGTGTCGGCGCCCGCGTGCAGTATCGGGGAACGGTTTTCCGCGCGCGAAGCGGGCATGTCGGTATAGATGTAAAGCACCGTTTCGTATGCCTCGGGCCGTATGTTGTCCCCCGTTATGTGGAGGGTACCCTTGATCGGATAATTGAGGATGTTCGTATCGAGACGCCAGGTATCCGAAAGCGGCCAGTAATAAATGAATGTTTTTCGCGTCGATAGAAAATTGTCTTCGCCGGCGAGAAAGTAGATGGTATCGGAAGCTTCTCGGCAAAAGGTTTTTTTATAGCTGTGCCCGTCAAAGGCGTGAATCGAATAGATGAATTGCTCGATTTTCTCCGGTGTCTGCCCGGAGATCGGGGCGGTGGAAAAAAGAACGGCCAGGGCGATGACGCATAACGTCGAGTTTTTCATGCCGCTCCCCCCCTCCGCCGCGCGATCGCGTGACTCGCCGTAAGCAGAACGAACGCGAGCAGGCCCGCAAGAAAAAGGCTCAAGGCCAGGAGACCGGTATTGTTGTAGTCAAGCGAGAAAAAACCGAGATTGAAGTAAAAAAGCGGTGAAAACCACTGGAATATCCACGCGAGGGCGGACCATGGATTAAGCGTGCCGCCGGAGGTAACGGTCAATGTCCCCAGCTGAAGCACGATAAAAAAAAGCGAGACCCCCAGGAACAAGGGAAGGGCGGCGAGACCGTTTTTCACCAAAACCGTACAGAGTGTGGTATAACCGTATGTCGCGGTCGAGAGGAAGAAGAGGAGGGCGATGAGTGTGAAGAACATGCCGCCGGCGAGGGTGTTGGTGAGAAGCGAATAGAGTATCAGAATCAGGGATGAGACAAGGAGATAGCCGAGACTGAAAAAGAGATTTCGAATAAACGAAGCGGCCGCATACATCGTGACGCTTACCGGTCCGTAAATGACGAGTTCGAGGGCCCCTGCGTTTTTTTCAAAACCGAACTTGAAGACCGAACTGACGGCGAGATAAAGCAATACGGGAACATAAGAGACGATAAGGGCGAATGAAAAGGGGCCTTCCGAAAACAGTTTTTGAAAAAACGCGTCGCCGAAAAAGCCTCCGATCGCCTTTATTGCGAGCTCGAACGGGGGATTCAATGAGGGATTGATGCCGTCCGCGTCGATGCTTGCGATAAACCCGGTGACCGCAAGGTACCCGAGAACAAGACCGACGGTACATGAGATCGGAAATGCCGGGCCCAGAAGGGTTTCCGTTATTTTTTTTCGCGCGATCGTAACGATCGTCTCGATTGTTGCGATCGTTTTCAGTCTGTTATTCACCGTTTCCTCTTTTCCCCGCAAGTTTTTCGATATTCTCGCCCGTAATGGTGATGAAGGCTTCTTCGAGGGTCGGGGCTTTTTCCTGTATTCGAAGCGGGATGAGTCCCCTGTTGAAGATAAAGAGTGCGAGGTCCCTTCTGTAATCGCCTTCCCGCGGCACCTCGATGGTAATGGTAAGGTCGTTCAGCCTGCAATCCCTTACGAACGGCATCTTTTTTATCTCTTCGATCAACCCTGGCGGGACCTCCTCGACATCGATATAGACTTCTTTGTTGCGGACCAGTTTTGAAAGCAGCCGGTCCATGGAATCCTCCGCAACAAGGGAACCCCTGTTGATAATGGCGATTCTGTGACAGATCTTTTCCACTTCCGAGAGGAGGTGGGAAGAGACAAAGATGGAGCGGTTTTCCCGTGTTTCCGCGACGATAAGATCTCGGATCTGTTTTACGCCGATGGGATCGAGGCCGGAGATCGGTTCGTCGAGGATCAGGATATCGGGATTGTGGAGGAGGGCGCGGATAATGTTGAGTTTCTGAAGCATCCCGCGGGAAAAGGTTTTAAAAGGCTTGTTTTTGACCCGTATGAGATGTACTTTTTCAAGCAGGTAGTCGATTCGTTTGTCCGCGTCCTCGACCTCGAATATATTCGCGAAATAGGCGAGATATTCCCCGGCTGTCATCCATGTCCAGATTCCCTGCGGGTGTTTTTCAGGCACCACACCGATCCGTTTCCGTACATCGACCTTTTCAGGGGTAAAGCGTTCTCCGAAGAGGTATATTTCTCCGGACGTCGGCCTGGTGATTCCAAGAAGCATCTTGATCGTGGAGGTCTTGCCTGCGCCGTTGGGACCAAGGAAACCGTATATTTCACCCTGATTGATATTGAGAGAGATCCCGTTCACCGCCCGGAGATTACCGTAATGCTTGATGAGGTTCCTTGTTTGTATCACGTTCCGCCCTCCCCGAACATATTCTCCACATTATTGTGGCTTCTGAAAAACCATCTGAGTCTGTCGGAAAAGCCGTCGAGGTAGGAGGCGATCGAATCGATGTCTTTCATTTCCTGCGCCGTCAGGATGATTTTTTTTATCTCGTCTTCTCCGATCGTTCTGGGGTCGGGAAAGAGAACGAGATAATCCATAATCCAGTACGGGGCTTGCGATTTCCCGATGTCATCCAGCGGAATCGCGACCTCGTAGCGGTATGTTTCAGTCAGGCTCGTATTCCAGTGCCACGGTACGGGGGCCGCGTAAATAATATCTCCCCGTTGCCCGGTGTCGGTTTGTTCTGAAATCCGGCAGTATATGACGACGGGGAGGCATGGATGATTGACGACCGCGTGACCGTCGGGCCGGACAAGGCGGAAATCGAGTTCGAGGGTATCGTCTTTCTTCCCTTCAAAAAGGGCGATATCGTCGAGGTCCGGTATTTCATAACCGGAGAGGAGGATGGGATCGGTGAGGATGTTTTCGCCCGGATGTATCGTGAGGCCGGTTTCCGCCATTGTGTAATAGGGTGCGGTGACGACAAGGGGATATGTGCCCGGTTTCAGGTCGCTAAAAGAAAAGACGGTCGACTTGAATCCGCGTATCACTCTGTTCTGGATCGTAATGGAAGAATTATAAACCCATGACCGGGAAACGGCATCCATGACGGTGAGCCTCAGTGTGGTTTTTCCGATGGCGGGAAAAAGGAAAAAGGCGATGACAGCAAGACCTGTCAGTGCGATCAGTACAATCGTTGTAATGACGGTCCTTTTTTTCATCAGATGAGTCTCCTCGTTTGTTTCACAGGCTTTTTGTTGTACATCCTTTCTATTGAAACGTCAACCCGAAACCGAAAGGGAAAAGGGGTTCGTATACCTCGTCTCCGTAGTTGACGGGAAGTTGTGCCGAGTTTTTCGGCCAGGAATACGGGAGTTTGCCCGAAGGTTTGACATTTCCGAAAAGAATATCCGCGACACCCGCTCCTTCAGTTCCGGGAAGCCAGGCCGCGATAAAGGCATCCCAACCGGCGATATAATCGGTGACTATCATCGGTCTGCCGGAAACGAGGATCACGACCACCGGCAGGCCCTCTTTTCTGCAATTGTCGACCGCGTCGGCATCGACGACGGAAAGGTTGATATTCTCCTTGTCGCCGTACATTTCAGCATAGGGAAGTTCCCCGATCACGACAACTGCGACATCGTGCCCTTTGCCGCCGGTTCCGTTTTCACTATAGCTGACCCGTGTCGCGGGGGAAACGGCGTTTCGTATCGCCTCCAGTATCGATGTGCCGGGAATCGTCGTGTCGCTCAACCCCTGCCAGGTGAGTGTCCAGCCGCCGCACTGATTTCCGATGCTGTCCGCGCTTTTACCCGCAACGAATATGCTTTTTATTTTTTTTGAAAGCGGCAGGATATTGTTCCGGTTCTTGAGTACGACAAGGGATTTACTTACCGCTTCCCGCGCCTTGATGCGGTGTTCTTCGCATCCGATCAGCCGTGCGGTCGATTTCTCCGCGTACGGGGTTTCGAAAATGCCGGATGAGAATTTCACCCGGAGGATTCTGCTAACCGCATCGTCGATCCGTTCCATCGGGATGTCTCCTTCGGTGACCAATGCCTTGAGGGTGAGGAGAAACTCTTCGTATTTATCCGGGATCATGACCATGTCGATCCCGGCAAGGACGCTCTCCCGGACGCAGTCCCTGTAGCGCGGGGCAATAAAATCGATGCCGCCCCAGTCGGAAACGACAAATCCTTCGAACCCGAGTTCTCCCTTGAGAATATCGGTGATAAACCGCCGATGTGCGTGCATCTGTTTCCCGTTCAGGCTGCTGAACGAAACCATAACGCTTTTCGTCCCCGCTTTCACCGCCGCCTTGTACGGCGCCAGATACACCTCGCGTATTTTTTCTTCCGTGGCGATCGTATTCCCCCTGTCCTTTCCGTTCAGGGTGCCTCCGTCCCCAAGGTAATGTTTCGCGGATGCGATAACGGAAACGGGTTCGTTGACATTCAGCGGTCCCTGGAGTCCCCTTATATAGGCGATTCCGAGTTCCGAAACCAGGGGCGCGTATTCACTGTAGCCTTCATAGGTCCTTCCCCACCGTTCGTTCTGCGGGACGGCGAGGCATGGCGCGAAATTCCAGTGCATTCCCGCGCCGGTCATCTCGATCGCGGTGATTCTCCCGATATCTTCAACCAGTTTCGGGTCCCGGGTCGCGCCGAGTCCGATATTGTGGGGGAAGATGACCGCTCCCGCGAGGTTGTTGTTCCCATGCACCGCATCGCTTCCATAGATAATCGGGACGGCGAGGCGGGTGGAGAGGGCCATGGCCTGAAATGAATCGATCATCCCGATCCAGGACCCGGGCGTGTTCGGATGCGGCGCGGAACCGCCCCCACTCAGGATTCCGCCGATTCCGTATTCCCTGATGTGATCGTCCTGTTTCAGAAACATCCGTTCGACGAGCGCCATCTGGCCGCATTTTTCGTTAAGGGTCATGCGTGATAGGAGGTCCGACACACGGTCTTCGACGGGAAGGGAGGCATCGCGGTAAAGGGCATTTGCCGGATCATCCGCCGTTTCCTGTTTTCCGAGACAGCCGTAGGGCACACAAAGGGCCGCTATCGATATAACCGGAAGTATTAAAACGGCTGCGATAGTTCTGATTTTCATGCATCCTCCCTGGAGTGAAACGGAGACCGGGTGCGGTTCAATTCATCAAAGCGGTCCCCGTTTTCGCCGAAGTTCTGTATAAAAGTAACTATAATAGATTTATCATGGCTTTGTACAGGGGGAGCGGAATAATCGGGATCAGATCCGCCCCGTTTTTCCCTTGATACACATAAGCACATCTTACTTTCTCTACAGGTAGCCTTTTGCGTTGAACCCGCCGGTCCCGGCCGGGTGGTGATTTCCGCGTTCAAAAAAATGTGCCAAATGGAATACAGAATAGAATTTTTACCCATGGTATAGTTATTACCGTAATATAATGCCAATCATAAAAGGAGTGTTATATGAAGGGTGGAGTAATTATCACGCGTAAGGCGGTAGGGGACGTGTACTTCGTCAGCCGGTCGGGGCGGGCGATGCTTCCCCCGTCGAAAAATGTCGAGGTAATTATCAACGAGATGTTCAGCGGTCAAACCCTCAGGGACGCGGTGGAATCGGCGATGCAGTTCGCCTCAGGTGCGATAAAGGAACGTGTAGCTCAGAAAATGAGGGGATTCAATTGTGTGGCGCAGGTACGGAATATACGGGTGGGATATATGATAAAGCACGGGTTCTCAAAACCGGATGCATTCGAACGGATTCTTCAATACAGCGAGGGAGACCAGATAATAAAAAAGGGCGATCGAGGTTCGGAGTTTTTCTGGATCAAAGAGGGGGTCGTGGATATCAACGGTCTTCAATACAAGGCGGGTAATGTTTTCGGACGTGCCGCATTCAGCGACGGCGTCAGGAAAATGGATGTTTTTGCGAAAACGGACGTTACCATTGTGGCAATCGACAAGAACCATCCTTCCCTGAGCGATAAGCTTACCGTCGTCCTGAAAAAATTCGCCGAGGAAACTGAAAAAATCAGGCGGGTCAGACCCAGGGCGAGCATCGATACCGTCGTCATTAAGTGCAAAGTATAGGAGATCAGGTCCCGGCATCGAGGTCTTCGCCTGAAAATACCCGCAAACAGGTCATCTGTAAATCCCATTTCCTCTTTTCTTTTCATGGCATAGCGGTATCCCGGTCATGCGGAAGCGGCAGGTATGTTATCAACGTGCGCCGCTGCGTGAATCGCTTCAAAATATATGCGGAGTCCTTGACAATCGGAAAAAATAATATTAAGGTCGATTCCATCCGTTTCGCGCGCGATACGTATCATTAAGGAAAAGGAAGTAAAATGAGTCATTCATCTAATAGCCGGATAACATCGGGAGAGCCTTTACCGCATATGCCGTGGGAGGACAAACCGGCCGGATCGCACGATGTCGTCTGGCGTTATTCCAAAAATCCTATTATTCGGAGAGACGCGATACCGTCATCCAACAGTATTTTCAACAGCGCCGTCGTTCCTTTCAATGGCGAGTTTGCCGGGGTGTTTCGTTGCGACAGCAAATCCCGCCGCATGCAGCTTCATACCGGATTCAGCACGGATGGAATTTCCTGGCGGATTTCCAACGATATATTGAAATTCGAGTGTGATGACCCTGAGATCGGACACTTCGATCAGGGCTACGATCCGCGTGCCGTATGGATCGATGACAGATATTACATCACCTGGTGTAATGTCTATCACGGATACACGATAGGTGTGGCATACACGTATGATTTCAAGACATACTACCAGATGGAAAACGCGTTTGTTCCTTTCAACAGAAACGGTGTTCTTTTCCCGAGGAAGATCGGAAATAAATTCGCCATGCTCAACAGGCCGAGTGATACCGGACACACCCCCTTCGGCGATATTTTTTACAGTGAAAGCCCGGATATGACCCATTGGGGATGTCACCGCCACGTCATGTCTCCGCGGCACGGCTGGGAGTCGACCAAAGTGGGGGCGGGACCGGTCCCGATCGAGACAACTGAGGGATGGCTTCTCATATACCATGGGGTACTCACCTCGTGCAACGGATTTGTCTACAGTATGGGAGCCGCGCTTCTGGATCTGGATGAACCCTGGAAGGTTATTAACAGAACGGTTCCTTATCTCCTCTCTCCTCAGATGGATTATGAATGCGTGGGTGATGTGCCGAATGTCGTCTTTCCAGGAGCCGCGCTGTTCGATCCACCGACCGGCCGGATTACCGTCTATTACGGCGCCGCCGACACGGTACTATGCCTTGCCTTTACCTACGCGGATGAATTGATCGATTTCATCAAACAGAACTCGAAACACTGGTCGGATTAGGAAATAAATCTTCCTTTCCGGGCTTGACAGTGACATACAAGTATGGTAGGAATTACTAAAACGGTTTAGGAAATCTTTTTTCGCGACCACGATTAAAAAAGGAGGGTTTTCATGATAAAAAAGATTTGTCTTTTAACATTGCTTTTTATTTTCGTATCATCCATGATAACATTTGCCACCGGGGGCCAGGAAACCGGACCGAAAGGCAAAACAGTCATTACCTATACACGCTGGGCAGGTACCCGGGAAGCGGAGGATTTCCAGAAACTCGTTGATTTATTCATGGCACAGCATCCCGAAATTTATGTCAGGGCAGAGTTTCTTCCGTGGGGGGCTTACTGGGAAAAACTGAAAACATCGATTTTAAGCGGTGATGCCGCAGATGTTATCTCTCTTTCTCAGATCCAGGCGTCTCCGTATATTACAAAGGGCGCATTCAAGACTCTGGACGATATCCCGGGCGCACGCGAACGCCTTGCGGAAATGCAGCCGGGCGCGCAGGAAGCCGTTGTTTTCAAAGAGAAAATTTACGCCATTCCGGTCGGTTCCGGTGTCAGGGCGATGATCTATAACAAGGATCTTTTTGACGAAGCGGGGGTACCGTATTTCGACAATACAATACCCGTTACGTGGGACGAGTTTATCAAACGGACGAAAAAGCTGACGAAAATCGAGGGCGAAGAAGTCGTTCAGTACGCCGCGCATTTTCATAAACAGGAAATGTATGAAGCCATGATATATCAGATGGGCGGCCGGCTTATGGACAATAATATAAAACCCACGAAAATGCTCATTAATTCCCCCGAGGGAATAGCGGGATTGAAACTGATGAGAAGGCTTATCGACGAACAGATTCTTCCCCCCCATACCGGCGAATGGTCGGGACCGTGGGGGACCCCGGATTCGGCGATCGTCACCGGTAAAGTGGCGATCATGCACGCCGGTCCGTGGGGGCTGGGGCCCGTCGAGGACGCCCGGATCAATTACGGAACCGCCCCCCTGCCGATGGGTGTCGCGCGTGCCACCAGGGGGTATATCAATTCACTCGCGATCTACAGGGATTCGAAAAATACCGATGCGGCCTGGACATTTATCGAATGGATGACAAGCGCCGAGGGCCAGATCGAGTTTACAAAAACGGGAGACCTTCCCGCGAATAAAAATGCCCTCGAAAAGGCGAAAACAGGCGGCGACAGACCGCCGGAAGTCATGGCCGCATTCTTCAGCGACCTTCCCTATGTGATTACCGGCCCCATGCTGCCCTCGGATGAAATGGCGACAATGCTCGACGATCTGATAACGCAGTTTCTCCAGGGGCGCATCACCGCGGAAGAAGCCGCCGCGATGATCGAAGAAGAAGGCAACGCGCTGATCGAGGATGTCTATTCTTCGATGTAACGGCGGCAGAACGCATGATGGCGAACAGACTTTCCGCAATCAAGCGAAGAGAACTCGGCGGATTCATCTATATCATTCCGTGGATTATCGGATTTCTCTTTTTCCAGCTTTTTCCCATTTTCTATTCGCTTTTTATCAGTTTTACGAAATGGGATATCCTTCAGAGTCCTGAAATTATCGGCTTCAAGAATTATATCGACCTGTTCGGGAAAGACAGGGTGTTCCGGAAAGCGATCACGAACACAATCATGTATATGTTTATCAGCAACGGCCTCGGGATTATTCTCGCCTTTTTTCTCGCGACATTGCTTTATGAAAAAATACCGGGGCGCGGTATATTCAAGGTCGTCTTTTTTCTTCCCAACCTGGTCCTTCCGGTCGCGTTCGGACTGATGATGCGGCCCGTGTTCGGGAGCGAGGATTTCGGACTCATCAACCAGGTGATCGGGTTTTTCGGCATCAAGCAGGTCTACTGGCTCGAGGACGCCAATGTCGCGATCTGGGTCCTCATTTTCACCAACCTCTGGTTCGTCGGCGCCTGTGCGGTTATTTTTCTCGCGGCCATTTCGGGCCATCCGCCTTCACTCTATGAGGCGGCGGAAATAGACGGTGCGGGGTGGTGGCGGAAACTTTTCTCCATTACCCTTCCGCTCCTGACACCGGTCATTTTTTTCCAGATCATCATGGGGCTCATCAGCGGGCTTCAGGTATTCGATATCGCGGCGGCCCTCTCCGTTATGGGAGGAAATGTAACCGGATTGATGGGTAAACAGAATTGCCTCGCGACCCTTGTCTACTACCTCTATATCCAGGGATTCCGGTACTGGAAAATGGGGACGGCATGCTCGATCGGGTGGGTGATCTTCACTCTCGGTTTCATTCTTACCTTTATTATCGTGACTTTTATGAGAAAGTCGAAAAAACTGTATATGGGATATTGACGGATGTATACTTTAATTGAAAAAATAATACCTGTTATAAAAAAGCCGGCGGAGTTATTCCGAAAAATGACGAACGCGGGCTCATCTCTTTTTAAACGAAAAAATCTGCTCGTCGGTATCTTCGGTTTTTTCTTTATGTTTGTCATCGCGGTCATCCTCGTAATTCCCTTTATCTACCTCGCCGTCACCTCCCTCAAGGATATGGCGCAGTATTATTCCACGGATTTCGTCAAGGTCTGGTTCCCCCGGCCCCTTCACTGGGAAAATTACATCGAGGCCTTTACCCAGGTCGACCTGCTGCGCTATATTTTCAACAGCATTGCTTTAGGCGGCATCCAGACGATCCTTGTCGTTTTCAGTTCGGCGACGATCGCCTACGGATTTGCCCGCTTCAAATTTCCCGGTCGTGACATCCTCTTTCTTATCGTCCTCGGCACGATGATGCTTCCCGCGCAGGTAACCAATATTCCGCTGTTTCTCTTTTTCAGAACCATAAAGTGGACAAACAGTTTCCTTCCCCTTATTGTCCCCTGCATGTTCGGCTCCGCGTGGCACATCTTTTTGATCCGGCAGTTCATGCTTTCGATCCCGAAAGAAATGGAAGAGGCGGCAATGATGGACGGCTGCAATTCGTTCAAAACATTCACGAAGATAATCCTGCCGCAGAGTATGCCCGCCCTCATCGTGTCCGGGCTTTTTCAGTTTCTCTACAGTTGGAAAGACCTCCTGGGTCCGCTTATTTACCTTTCCGACAACAAGCTGTATACCCTCCCGGTGGGACTCCTCTATTTCGAATCCCCGACCGATGTCAAATATACGGTCCAGCTCGCGGCCGTTGTCGTCGCCCTGCTTCCGACAGTGATTTTTTTCATTGTCGGGAAACGCTATTTTGAAAGCGGCATCAATATCGCTGAATTGAAATAGCGGACAACCTCAAGTCCCCAATGTGAACGGTAGGGTTCCGCCCGGTCTCCGTCCTATAATGAGGAGAGTATATCCCAATACGCGCCCCTCGCCCCCTTTTCGATCGCTTCGAGGAGGCGGTTGTTATCCGCATAATTGTAATTGTGTTTTTCTCCCAGGGGCTGAAAGAAAAAGCGCCTGTCGCTTCCGATAAGGGAGCAGAGGAGGGGAATCGCCGTTTCTTTTTTCGGCCGCACATAGAAAAGCGGCCGCAGGGGGGGCTCTTCCCGCTCACCGTCCAGGTATTCCGAGTCCTCCCGCTTCAGGGACCGGTACAGCGGTGTACCGGGATAAAGACGGACCCCCATACCGATCCCGATACAATCCGCCCCTGCCGCGCGCGTCTTTTCAATCGCCTCGGTGAGGGTCGATTCCGTTTCGAAGGGGCTGCACAGGAGGAGATCGTACATGATCCTCATCCCCCTTTGCTTCAGTGCGTCCGTCACATCGAGAACATCCCGGGCGGTGTGATCCCGTCCCAGCTTTTCCAGAATTCCGTCATTCATGTGGTCGACGCCGAAGTTGATTCCCTTGAAACCCGCCGCGGCCATTTTATCATACAGCCCGGCGGGAAAAGGCGAAGGGGAACAGTATGCATACAGACCGATTTGCCCGCTCAAACCCGAACGGATCAACGCATCGCATATCGCTGCCGCATGTTCCGGCGGCCTGTTGAACTCGCAATCACAGGTGTGAAAACATGTAATTCCATCATCGGCCAGGCCGGCTATTTCGGCAACGATATCCCCGGGCGGCCTGAGCCTGATTTTTCTCCCTTTCGCGACCGGATCAGCGCAATAGATGCATGAACCGTCACATCCGCGTTTTGTTTCGATTCCGATCTGGCCGCCGCGGGTGAAATACCATGTGTTGTCGATCAGTCCGCGGGACGTGTATGACGGTATCCGTCCGAAATCGGGAGGGACCGTATGTATAGAACCGTCTTTTACAAAAGACAGGCCGGGTATTGCAGGAAATAAATTTCCTTGAGGATAGAGTATGCCATTTTTGATTGCGGTGAGAAGGCGGAAAAGGGGTTCCTCCCCGTCACCGGTAATGCCGTAAGAGGCGCCGCACGCCTTTAAAACGGCTTCCGGCATGAGTGAAAAGCCGACTCCCCCTAGAACGCAGGGTCGTGAGGTGTATTTTTTCACGATTTCAACGATATTTTTTGTCTCCTTCAGGGTGAACTTCATCGAAGGATACGATGAGTCGTCGAGATTTCGAATACTTATACCCACGAGAAGCGGATCGATTTGGGAGAAACAGGCCTTGATCGGGATTTCCGGCATATCGTGATTCCGTTTGTTGAGGTCGAGCAATTCCACCGTCATGCCCCGTGAACGAAGATACGAACCCGTCATTTCGATGCCGAGCGGCGCGACGGGAGGATCGAGGAGATTCGGATTAATAAAGAGAATGTCCGGTTTTTTCATACTTACATAGTTTATCGATTACTTGAGAGTGTAGCCCGTTATAGCGATGATATCAAGCGGATTCGGGGTATTTGAGGAAAATCGGAGGAGATATAAAAAAATTACCGCTTTTAAAAAAAATGATTGACATGGCGGATATTACGGTTTATAAAAAAAGTAATATAAAAGTAAAGAGTTAAAATATGAAAAATAAAAAAATATGCATTGTATGCCCACTCATGGTTACTATTATCACGGTTATATTTCTGTTTCTTTCCGGTTGTTCGCTTCCCGATGCGGAAACACATTCGGTAAAAGACGATCCGGTGGATGAATCAGGTCCGCCCGTTCCGCCTGAAATAAGCGGTGTGGAAGACGGCGGTCTCTACATCTCCTGTCGACCGGAATTCAAAGCCCCTGAAGGGGAGGTTTATTCGGGCGTCCTCCAAAAGGAGAACGGCAGGCCGGCCGCTTTTCAAAGCGGGACCGTCATCGGTGAGGACGGATCTTACACCCTCACCGTTTCCACGGAAAAGAACGGGAAGTCGGCGAGTACGACCGTTTGCTTTTCAATCGACGGGACCCCCCCGTTGACACCATATGTTTCGGGAAAGAGTCCGACGAATGATTTCACGCCGACATGGACGTGGACGGCATGCGACGATGCGGACGTGTATGAGTATTGTCTTGACGGCGGGGAGTGGGTCGTCACGTTATCCGCTTCATTCACTCCTTCCTCCGGTCTCTCCAAAGGCACTCACTCGTTCTCCGTCAGGTCAAAGGACAAAGCCGGTAATGTATCCCCGTGCGCGAGTCTGGAAATTGTCGTCAATCCCTTTGTTTATGTCGCGACGCGGTACGGATTCGATTATTCGTTCGATGACGGCTACAGCTTCCGAAAGGCCGATATCCCGGAGCTTACCTGCAAAAGTGTTTTCGGGGAGAATGGCGTTTTCTATGTCGCCACGGAAATGGGCATCGCGATACTCGAAAATGTCGAGGAAACGGGTATTTTAAAAAAGAACTATTCGGATGCAACCAATCAGTGCAATAATGTGTTTGTGAGAGACCGGACCGTATATATCGCGACCGACGGCGGTATCGGTATTTTGTATCAGGGGCTGCAAAATTTCAAATTCAGGACAACGAATAACGGTCTGGGCCACGATAAATGCAGGGGTATTTATGCCGACGGGAGAACGATATATGTGGCCACGTTAATGGGAGTGAGCATTTCCACCGACGGCGGCGATACCTTCATAAACGTGACAAAGGGACTTGAGTCCACCGATTGCCGCGACGTTTATATTCACGAGGGTAGAATTTTTGCGGCGACATGGGGGGGTGGGATCGGTATATCGGATGACGCAGGACAATCCTTTACGGCAGTCACGGACGGCCTGGGCAGCGTCAATTGTTATTCGATATGCGCGTACGGGAAAAAGGTATTCGCCGCCACCACCGGCGGGGTAAGTCTATCCGAAGACGGGGGGTGGACATTTACGCCGGTAGCGGCGGATGGACTCATAGAGTCCTGCATTCGTGATATCACGTATCGGTATAATACGCTGTATGCCGCGACATGGGGAGGCGGTATCGGTATATCGGAGGATGACGGAGCGACTTTCAGGATGGCCACGGCGGAAACAAACCGGTTGAGTTCGGACATCTGCCTCGGCATATGGGTCGAATGACGCTGGAAATCCTTCTCCCGTGGTTTCGGTTCTAAACGCCGGTTATTGTCCGGTACGATGGATGTATTTCCTCCGTCATCGTTCGCAAAAAGCCGCCTTTTTTCGAGGCGGCTTTTTACATTTTTCAGGCGGTTTATACCGATCGTCAGCTTCCGGGAGGACATTTCATGTGTTCATGAACAAGGTGTGAGATAAACTGCCTGTCTTCTTCGTCGATATACCAGAATTGAAGTCCGTTTTCATAGAGAGATGATTCGACTTTCCTGCTCCATATGACCTTGGTGTATGCCCTGATTTCCTTTCTAACGGGAAGATTGAATACGATGGAAAGAATATCTCCCCGGTTGAATTCGGTTTCGGCAAGAAGGCAGATACCGTTGTCGCTGATATTTTTAATTGGCGCGCGGGCGTTGATCGATTGGTTCACGATAACAGTCAGTTCCGCACGGGGCGACACTCTCCTTTCATTCATCATCGATTACCTCCGGTTACGGTAAAAAAAATACTCAATTCATACCGGCCGGGTCAATCATCCATTTTCTTAAAAGTTGTTTCCGTGAATCACGATGGGCTTCTCAGGTATTCCACTAGCGTATCGAGCCCGTGAACAGGATTTTCCGGCAAATCGGATGAATACAGCTTCCCACGATCGGGATTTTCAGGTAAGATACCGTTCGATGAAATGGATACAGATTCTCGGTTTTGTCGCGGCGACCTGTACGACCGCGTCTTTTGTTCCGCAGGTAATAAAGACATTAAAGACAAGGGACACAAAAGGCATCTCCCTTGTCATGTACGCCGTTTTCACTTTTGGTGTTTTTGTCTGGCTGATTTACGGTCTCTTTATTAATGACATTCCGATCATTGTCTCGAATTCGGTAACGGTGACCCTCGCCTGTATCGTGCTGGGCATGAAAATAAAAAACGGCTGACAACGTGCCCGCCCGCCTGAAAAAAGCCGTACTGAAAGGATTTGCTGGGTATATATATGGCAAAGGCTCCGGGGAGTTTTGAACGACATATTATACGGTTTTTCGGCAGTATTCATCCGCTCGAACGGGTGCCGCGGGCGGGATTTCTGCTTCGGGGAGTCTCCGATCCCGAGTCCGTTGCCGCCCACAGCCATTTTCTCGCCCTCCTGGTTATGCTTTTTACGGAACGGTATCCGGACCGCTTTGAAAAGGGAAAAGCGATCGAAATGGCTTTAGTCCATGACATTCCTGAAGCCGTTTTAATGGATATCCCGATGCCCGTCACCGATCTTTATTTTAAAAAAGAGAAGCTGCGCGCTGAACGAAACATCATGGATAATCTCTTCAGTGACCTCACTCCGGGTTACACCGAACTCATGAAGGAACTCGATGAAAAATCCTCTCCTGAAGCGAGGCTTGTTTCAGGTCTCGATAAGGCGCAGATGATGCTGAAAGTACTCGCCTATGAGAAAGAAAAGAGGGGAAATCTGGAAGAGTTCTGGATGAATCCGGCGAACTTCGAAGATTACGGGATAGAAGAGGTCTCGCGTCTCTTCGATGAAATTTGCCGGATTTCCGATCACCTGCGTCCCCGTATATGACGGGACCGCTTTTCTCCTTGCTTCCGGAACCCTGAAGGACGCCCCGGCCGTCCCGTGTATGTTACGGTTCCACGATAAAGGCTATCTTGCAGTGGGCTTTGAATTTTACGATCCTGTTGTTTTTGACTTCTCCTTTGAACCCGATAACATCGACGCCGGTAATGTTTTTCACTGTTTTCGATGCGTCGATGACGGCATTTTGCGCCGCGTCCTCCCAGCTTTTCGCCGATTCGGAAACAACTTCGATCACCTTCACGATAGTCGGCATATCATCCTCCTTTTGTTTCAATTTACAATGAATTATATGCCGCCTTTCCGGGTTGTCAATAAATCCTGAAAAAAAAACTTGACAAAACAACCTGAATAATTTATATTTTCATTGGCTGAAGAGAAAATTCAGTAATGGTGAGATCTGAGTAAGAGAAACTTGATAAGTCTCTTCTGTCAGATTATCTCCAAGCCGGTTGATACGCCGGCTTTTTTTATCGATAAACCTCTGTTAGAATAAAGCGGCAGTTCCGACTACGCATCCGCAGACGCAGACGGTATCGTGGAACCCGCGGCACCTGCATGTCCCGCCTGTTATAAAACGGCAAGAGTCAGACGTTATATGTGTCAAACGGAAAATCGGCGCAACCGAATTCCGGTTTTTTCAAAGCGGCGACGATTTTGTTCAGTTCATCCGAGGTGTCCGGCGACGTCGGGGTGAATTTTTTAACTGAAAGACCCGTTGCGAGACTCAGCCGGATACGGATGATCCTCTTCTTTGTTTCCGCAAACTCTCCGTCTAATTGTTTGAATTTAAATATATCGTTTAATAATCTGAAAACAGTTCCTGTTCCCATGGCATTACTCCTTATGATCTATTTCTTTCGGTAAATGGCAAGATAGGTTTCCGTCTGGTTAATGTTCGCCCCGCAGATATTCTCACTGAAGGTACCGAATCCCGTTTTTGGAATTCCGGGAAGGTATTCCCCGTACATACCCGCGATTGCGTCTACCTGGTCGAGTGTATTTCTGGCAAGGTAACAGAGGATACAATCAAAGGAGATGTAGGCGAGGAGTTTCTGGGATGAAAGCCCTTTGAGTATGGAAGACCTGTCGCGGCGTTGATCGATCGCCTTGAAAAGGTAAAAGACGGTCTGTTCAATGACGTCATTATAGGTCAAAAGCCCCTTGCCGCTTTCATCGGTTGTCATGATACTGGTGATAAGCCGTTCGCCGTCACCGGGTTCGATACCGAGGGTATAGTTGGCGAATGTGTCCGGGGTGAGGTCTTTCCCTTCGAGCCGGACCGCCTGTGCGTACGCTTCGCTCGCCGGTCTCCCGTCAAATTCGACGATGTGGCGGGGGCCGTCGAGTTTTGTTACCGTGAGTTTTTTGCCTTGAAGAATATCGAAACTCGATACGCGGCCCGCTTTGAAAGCGTATTCGTCCGCCAGCTTAAAGAGGGCAACGACACCGATTTTGCCCCGGCCCAGATGCGACATGACGTTGGTTGTCACGAAATCGGTTTTACCGCCGGAGCTTCCACCGACAGTCTGGAGCATCATCCCCGCTTCAGACTGGCCTTCCAGGAATGGCGTTGCCGAGTTGAGTCCGTAACAGAGATTGATTGCAAAATCACGTTCCATGTCCGGATTGTCCAAAGAAATGGATGCCTCCTGTGCCGCCCGGATAAATGTTTTTTTACTCGCCGACCGCACCTCGTCCGGGGAAATTTCCGGCGACATGTCGATGAGACCGAAAGCGGAAGAGGAGAAAAGCTTTTTCGAAAACGACATGGCGGTGACTGATGTGGTGTCGAGCAGGTACGAATTGTCGTACAATCTTCCCGAATCCATGCACCCCGCGAACAACACATCCGTCTTTTTCAGAGTGTTGTAGAGGGATTCGGTGTCAATATCGGCGCCGTAGAAAAAAAGGATAAATCCGGTCCGGTCGTCTTTTATCTTGTTGATCACTTCCTCCGGATTTTTTCCGCTTGCGGTTTTGATTAACTCGTTTTCCATCCTGTACCTCCCTGTTTGAGAATCGTAACCGACATGTCGTCCCTTCATTCAGTCCCGATTCCTGCAAACTCGCCGATCGGGTCGATATGACGACGTGTCATGACGGTATTATGAATACTAGAAGCTTAAGTTAAGCGATGTGATATTTCTAGGAATATTGAAAAAAGTAACGGTAAAATAACAATATATTTTTAAAGGAGAAACCGCCCGTGGAAGCAGGACGGTGTATATGATCAAAAGAAGTCAAAGCGCCCGTGATTATTTTATGGGCTCGATCCCTTTGAGTTCGATATTTTTTATGATAATCCGTATGGATTCGAACGTCACATCCTGCCAACGGACCTTATTGTTATAGAGAACCGAGATATCGTAGAATTTGTCATCGGTTATAAGCTTGAACCAGCTGATAAGGGTCTTGATACCGGAGGAAAACATAAATGTTATCCGGCTGAAATTGGAAATAAGTTTTTGTATACCCTTTGTTTTACATTGTGTATGAAAATCGACAAGAAAATCTCTCATGATGGAATTGGCGTTTTCGGAGTCCACGATACCATTCCAGTTCATCGTTATCGTTTTATTTTCTTCATTTATTTCAATCGATGCTTTATCCGAAATAGTAAAATTCTCCATGATTTCTTCTCCTTGTTTAAATATTATTATTGACAATTGTTGCTGTTATCGATACATGGTTACGGTTGACCTTCAGTGAACAGTCTGCCATGGCTTCGTAATGGATACGTGCGAGTCCCAGGCGGGATGTCGAATCGTGAAAATCCCTTTCCGTAATCTCTTTCATTTTTCTCAGATACGCTTGCTGCGGAGTGTTTTTATGTATTTCAGCGAGTAATGAACGGAGTGTTTTGATATGCTTTGAATCGGAAACGTTATCAACGGTAATCATCACTTTGCCGTTACGCGGCGGGGAAAGGATATAGACGATTGTGAGACCTATTTCTTCTCCTTTTGAGAATTTCACCGCATTTTCGAGGAGTTCACTGGTCGCGAGTGCCGCTGCGGCCGCAAAGGATTTTTTTTCACTGTTCTTGAAGGAAATTTCCTCGATAAACTCCCTTATGCTTTCAATCAATTCCCAGTGCGGATCGATGACCAGTTTAATTAGACAATCGGGCTGTTTTTCATGTTCGATGATAGTTTCCTCCTTCTGCGGCCGTTTTCTATAATATAAAAAAATAAAGGAGATGAATCAAGGAAATTGACGGGAAGAATAGACAATTCGAATGGTAGTGGATATTCTCTTGCTTATCCGTCATATTTATTATATGATTGCCCTTTATTGTGAGGTGGGAAGTATACCAAATGCCGGTTGTGGTATTGGCGACGGATTCGAATACCGAGTGACAAGTGAGGGATGAAAGATGAAAAAGGCTACAGGTGTCTGTCTGGGGGCATCGACCGTCTCCTTTGTGACGGTGGCGGGTGATGGTAATCATGATATCAACATAGTTCATACCGAGTCGATTACCCATAACGGCGACCCGAAAGGGGTGTTCGGCCGGTACATGGCATCACTCGCCGCCGAAGGAAATCCCGTCATTGTAACGGGCAGAAAGTTTCGTGAACTGGTGAATCTGGTTACGATTTCGGAACCGGAGGCGATTGAGGCCGCGCTTGGATTTGTCAACCGGGATGGTGCTTCCTGCGATGCGGTCGCGAGTCTGGGCGGAGAAACATTCATCGTTTACCCCCTCGATACTGAAAACAGGATTTCAAGCGTTGTAACGGGAAATAAATGCGCTTCGGGGACGGGAGAATTTTTCCTGCAACAGATCAAACGAATGAATCTCTCCATCGACGAAGCGGTCGCCCTCGCCCGGGACTCCCCTCCCTTCAAGGTATCGGGAAGATGTTCCGTTTTCTGTAAATCGGATTGTACCCACGCATTGAACAAAGGCACCCCCCTCGGTGAGGTAACCGCGGGGTTGGCGTATATGATAGCGGACAAGGCGGAAGAGCTTCTCCGTAAAGTGCCGCACAACCGTATCATTGTCGTGGGCGGTGTAACGAAAAACGACAGTGTCGTCGATTTTTTGAAGAAAAAAATAGACTGTATCGAGATACCCCCGTATGCGGCGTGTTTCGAGGCCCTCGGCGCCGCCCTCGCCGCGTTCGACCGTCCGAATGTACCGCCGTTGACATCGATGGAAAATGTTTTTAAAAACAGGAAAAGCTCCTTTTCCTTTCTCGAACCCCTCTCCCGATTTACCGACAAGGTAGTCTTCAAGGAAATGGAGCGTTCACACGCGAAAGACGGAGACCGGTGTATTATCGGCCTGGATGTCGGTTCCACGACCACAAAGGCCGTTATTATAAAGACGGAGGACAACCGTATCGTGGGTTCGGTATACCTGCGTACAAACGGCAATCCCGTCCGCGCCTCAAGAGAGTGCTACCGTTCGTTACTGGAACAGGTGCCGGAGAACATCGAGATCATCGGTCTTGGCGTGACGGGGTCGGGAAGGCAGATTGCCGGTCTTCACGCCCTTACCGGGGGCATTATCAATGAAATCGTGGCCCATGCGACCGCGGCGACTTATTTTGACGGGGATGTCGATACGATTTTCGAGATCGGGGGCCAGGATGCCAAATATACCTATATCGTCAACAAGGTGCCGGCGGATTACGCCATGAACGAGGCATGTTCCGCCGGGACGGGTTCGTTTCTGGAAGAGGCGGCATACGAGTCACTCGGGATCGACGTGAAAGAAATCGCCCCGATTGCCATGAAAAGTACGAGGCCCCCCAACTTCAATGATCAGTGCGCGGCTTTTATCTCGAGCGACATCAAAACGGCCTTTCAGGAAGATATCAGCCGTGAAGATGTCGTCGCGGGATTGGTGTATTCCATCTGTCTCAACTATATCAACCGCGTCAAGGGAACGAGGACCGTGGGCAGAAAGGTGTTTATGCAGGGGGGGGTCTGTTACAACAGTTCGGTTCCGATCGCGATGGCGGCGATCACCGGCAAGGAAATCATCGTTCCTCCCGAACCCGGACTGATGGGCGCGTTCGGGGTGGCCCTTGAAGTGAAACAGAAGCTGGCCATGGGTTTTCTCGAAGAACAACGTTTCTCTTTGAAAGAACTGGCTGAACGGGAGGTCACCTGTAAAAAATCCTTTGTCTGCAAAGGAGGGAAAGAAAAATGCGACAGGAAGTGCGCGATTAACATAATGGAAATCAACGGTAAAACCTATCCGTTCGGCGGGGCGTGCAACAAGTATTACAATATGCGGTACAATATCGCCGTTGATCCGGATTCATTCGATTATGTCAAAAAGAGATACGAATTATTGTTCAAAAAGTACTCACCGCCTCTCCGGATTCCCGACAATGCTCCAACCGTCGGCATAAATCAGTCTTTTCATACCCATACGCTTTATCCGCTCTACTATAATTTTTTCTCGCGACTCGGGATGAGAGTCGTTCTGGCGGATACGGTCAAGGAGGAAGGGATTGAACGGGAATTGACTTCCTTCTGTTATCCGATGCAGATTTCACTCGGTATGTTCAGCGATCTTCTCGATAAAGACCCGGATTATATCTTTGTACCGATGCTCATCGAGATGTTCGTCAATGATGAGGAACACCACAGAACCAACTACAACGCGACCTGCGTTTTCGTGAGCGGGGAGCCTTTCATACTCAAACAGGCGTTCAAGGACCGTGATTTCAAAGACGGGAAAATAATCGATACCGTCCTCGATTTTTCGCACGGGTACCGTACGCAGGAACATGTTTTCATCGATATCGCCGGCCGGATAGGGATCGACGACATCGGTAAAATCAGGGAGGCTTACGCGGCCGCGGTGGAAATGCAGCATTCGTGCAACCGGGAGATGAACCGGCTGGCCGGTGAATTGCTCGAACGACTCGATGACAATCCGGATGATTTCGCGATCGTTCTTTTCGGACGGCCCTATAACGCGTTCTGTGATGACGCCAACAAGGGTATTCCCCAAAAGTTTGCCTCACGCGGCATCACGGTGATCCCGTATGATATGCTCGACTACCAGGAAGAGGAAGTGGGGGACCATATGTACTGGGAGATAGGGAAAAAGATATTGAAAGCCGCGCGTATCGTCAAGCGGCATCCCCAGCTTTTCGCCACCTATATCACCAATTTTGTCTGCGCGCCGGATTCGATGATTATCCCGCAGTTCAGGACGCTGATGGACGTGAAGCCCTCCCTCACCCTCGAACTGGACGGGCATACGGCGGACGCCGGTATCAATACCCGAATCGAGGCGGCGCTCGATATCATACGCAATTACAGAAAAATCATTCATACGATCCGGGAAACGGATTACAGCGACTACAGGCCCGCCCGGCTTAAGGTGCATCAAAACATCAACTATTTCGTAGCCTCGAACGGAGAAAAGGTTCCGCTTACCGACAAACGTGTTGTCGTCGTCCTTCCGTCCATGGGCGATATCGCGACCCCTATCTTTGCTGCGGGATTCAGGTCACTCGGGATAAACGCCTTCGCGATGCCGGAAGCGACCAGCGAAACCCTTAAAAAGGGACGCGCGTATACGACGGGGAAGGAGTGCCTGCCGTTTATTCTTTGCGTGGGACATCTTATCGATTATATGGACCGGTACTGGGACGGAAGAAAATACATCGCCTTTTTCGTGAATGAATCCGCGGGGCCGTGCCGGGTCGGGCAGTATAATATCCTGATCAAGGACGTGATCAGGAGAAAACGGCTGCGGAATGTGACGACACTCACCCTCTCGAACGAGGATGCCTACGCCGGAATGGGACCGGTCTTTGCCATGATGGCCTGGGAAAATATAACCGCCGGCGACGTGCTGGACGATGTCCGTTCGGCGATATGGGCGAATGCGCTTGATCCGGAACGGGCGAACGGGATTTTCTCGGAAGAGTTCGAAAAAATCGTCGAAGCCGCGGGAAAAGGCGTCGGGAAGCTGTATAAGCCTTTACGGAGACTGGCGCACCGGCTACGCCATGAGGCGCCGGCGCGCAGACCCATCGAGGAGTCGAAATACATCGCTATGTGCGGAGAAATATATGTAAGGCGGGACGGGTTCTGTCATAAATGGCTGAACAGGCGTTTTGCGGAAAAAGGTTTCATCATCAAGGACGCGTATGTCGGCGAGTTCATTCTCTATCTCGAATGGCTCATAAAGAAGGGGCTTCTGGAACCCGCTCATTCACTCATCGACAAGATCGAGATGATCGTGAGAAATATCTATATGGGACATGTCGAGAAAAAAATCAAGCGGATTCTTTCAAGGAGTCTCTATTATCAGTTCGAACGGACGGAAATCGATCCATTGATAAAGCACAGCGAGCATATTCTCCCGAAAGAGCACAAGGGAGAAACCGCATTGACCCTGGGGACCGCCATGAAGGATTCGATCGAAAAACTGGCGGGAATCATCAATATCGGGCCGTTTGGCTGTATGCCGGTTCGTTTTACCGAGGCCCTCATGATACCGGAGATGAAGGTGATGAAAAAGATCGAGACAAAAAAGATGCACGATCCGGCATACCGTCTGCCCGATTATTTTAATGAAGAAATGGGAATACCTTTTCTTTCGATCGAATCCGACGGTAATGTGTATCCCCAGATTATCGAATCGAGGCTCGAAACATTCATGATGCAGGCGGAACGGATGGCCGCGCTCATGGAAAAATACCGGAACGAGAACAAGGTGCGAGGAAGATTGAAGAACTGAATCCTGCGGGCGGCCGGTACGACAATTGGTTTCCCCGAAAACATGCTTGTTATTGTCGTCTTTCTGTAGTAGAATTAATTTTCGTGTATGCGTCCCGGCAATTCGGCAGGGCGTTGATTGTCGCCGCCGAAGCGGTAGCCGGGTCGAGATTTTTTTCATCCGGTTGAGGGAATAACAATTACATTAATACGACAACCTGTCATTCACCGGCGTGTAACGTGAAGGTGGAAAAAGGTACGGCATTGATGCCGGGGGAGAGAAAGAGATGCGAAAAGAGGAAAATCAGCAATACCTTGACGATTTAAAAAAGGTAGTGTTTTTCAAGGTGCTTTCGGAAGAAGAAAGAAAAACCCTGTTGAAGCTTTCGGAAATCTATCGCTATGACGAACATGAACGTATCATATCCGAAGGGGAAATACAGCCCTACATTTTTGCCGTTATAAAGGGAACCGTCAATGTCATTGTAAGGGAAAAGGACGGACGGGAGGTATTCATATCCTCTATAGGCGAAGGGGAGGTATTTGGAGAAGCGGGGATTTTTCTGAAAGTCAAGCGTACGGCAAATATCGTCAGTACGGAAAATACGATAATCCTCCGGGTAAAACGGGATCATATGCACGCTTTTATCAAGAAATACAAAGACTCGGGGATAAAAATACTCATGCTTATCATCTTCAGCCTGCTCAAGAAATTGAGGGAAGCAAATCAGGAAATCGCATATGAACGCAAGTCCGATGTCACACAGGAGGATATCGACACGATCATCAAGGAATTTGTCTATTGAAAGGAAACCGTTAGCGGGCTATGAAGGAAACGATCGAACGTAAACGTCTTGCGATACTGAGAATACTGAAAGAAGCGAGGGGGCCCCTGGTCAGTCATCTGATTACTGAAAAGCTGCTTGGCATGGGGTATGATATCAGCGAACGGACCGTACGGTTTCACCTTCTCGCGCTGGACAAGGATGAGTTGACCGAAGATCTTGGAAAACAGGGGCGGTCTATCACCGAAAAGGGATTAAAGGAACTCACCCGCGCGAGGGTGTTTGAAAAGGTCGGATTTCTTGCCGCGAAAATAGACCAGATGATCTATCAAATGGATTTCAATCTGGAAAATCTTTCCGGTAATGTCGTCATGAATGTAAGTTTTATCGAGAGGCGTCATTCCGCCCGCGCGGGTCCCCTCATGTCGAGGGTTTTTCGCGCCGGGTTCTCCATGGGAAATCGTCTTGCGCTTTTCGCTTCAGGTGAAAAAATTGGCGAACTGAGTGTCCCCGAAGGATATGTCGGTATCGGAACCGTCTGTTCGATTACCGTCAACGGTGTTCTCCTTTCCTACGGTGTACCGACAACGTCCAGGTTCGGGGGGCTGCTCGAGATGAAAAACCACGAACCGTCCCGTTTTGTCGCAATCATCAACTATGACGGCACCACTCTCGATCCCCTCGAGATATTCATTAAAAGCGGAATGACCAATTATACGGAAGCGACGGAAAGCGGAAACGGCCAGATCGGGGCGAGTTTCAGGGAAATGCCGGCCCCGAGCCGGGAACGGGTGATCGAAGTGGCGGAAAAACTCGATAAGGCGGGATTGGGAGGATTCATGAGCATCGGGTGGCCGGGGCAGTCGCTTCTTGAAATTCCCGTCAATGAAGGAAGAATCGGGGCGATCGTGATCGGCGGACTCAACCCCGTTGCCATTCTGGAAGAGGTGGATATCCCTGTTTATTCCAATACACTTTCCGGGTACATCGAATACGGGAGACTTTTCCATTATGAAGAGTTCGATGAGCGAATGAAGAAGTTATAGGATAGGCTTTACCGATATCGCGGACCCGGCAGCGGCATCGCGGCCTTAGCCCGCTCGATTGACAGGTTTTCGGGCGAATCCCGCAACCGGTCGTGCATCTTCGTATGATTATCGGGTGCCTTCGGCACACTACCGGGTATTTGAAGAAAACGGGATACGAAATGAAGACAATATAACAATTGAAAGGAAACCGGAATCATGGAAAAGGTAAAAATTATTCCCTGTCTGGATATCAAGGAGGGACGGGTCGTTAAAGGAATCAAGTTCGTGGGTCTCAGGGACGCGCGCGATCCGGTCGAAGCGGCTCGTACATACTGCCGCGAGGGGGCGGATGAACTCACCTTCCTCGATATCGCGGCAACGGTTGAAAACAGGCCGACCAGGCTCCAATGGGTGAAAAAGGTACGGGAGGTGACGACGGTGCCTTTTGCCGTGGGAGGAGGTATACGCGACATCGCGGATATGGAAGCGTTATTTTCGGTCGGTGTGGACAAGGTATCGATCAATACCTCCGCGGTGAAGGATCCTCGCCTTATCGGGGAGGCGGCCGGTAAATTCGGCAGGGAACGGCTGATCGTCGCCATCGACGGGAAAAAGAATCCCGAAGGAAGCGGAAAACCGCGGCTCGAGGTCGTGATCAGGGGCGGAATGGAAGGAACCGGCCTCGACATCGTGGCCTGGGCCAAAGAGGTCGAACGCCTCGGCGCGGGCGAGATTCTTCTCACGAGCAAGGATGCCGACGGCACCAAGGACGGCTATGACATCGAGATGACAAAGGCGGTTGCAGAAGCGGTCGGTATTCCCGTTACCGCCTCCGGAGGTGCGGGGACGCTCGAACATCTCTATGAAGCCGTTTCAAAGGCGAAAGCGAGTAATGTCCTTGCCGCTTCGATTTTCCATTTCGGCGAAATTTCCATCGGGGAGGCGAAAGCGTACCTCAAGGAAAAGGGGATTCCGGTTTATTTATAATAAAATTGAATAATATCATATTTTTCGTTTTTTCATTTTTATTTTAGACAGGATATATACGGGATGAACAAGATATGATAAATGATCCCTATGATTATCGAAATGCTTTATCCCGTTCAGCTGGAATCCACGCAATTGATGTAAGCCAAACCGGCGTTTGTAGATGATTTTGAACACGGGATTATGCAGCTCTATCGTAATGTTAAAACCGAAGTTAATATATATGAGTACATATAACAAAGAAATCGAAGCAAACATAGAAAGGGCCGAGCAGTCTATCCGGGCCGCACGGCTTGCGCAAAGAAGCGGTGATATCGAACACAGCCGGAAATACGGGCTTTCGGGGCAGGAGCAGGAAGGTATCGATATATATATGTCACCGTGAGACAGATAAATACACGGTCTTGTAATGCAAACGCTACCTGTTTTTTTGGTAAAAAATAAAATCACGTTACCTTGTCTCTCCCTTGTCAATTGATTTTCGTTTCAACCCTCTGTCAAAAGCTATCAAGGCTCAAGCACATACACATCCGAAGATTCTATTCTGTCTGAGGATGTGCGTGTGTTTGAGCCTGTTGAATATTTTGGGGGTTCAAAACGTAAAATACAGCATTTTTTTCTTGACACATATACCGAAACCTGGTATTCTGAGCAATCATAACGATCTGGCAATGCATTGCCAGAAGAATTACCATAAATAAAAATATGTAGAGGAGGCTTTACTATAATGGGAAAAATTACTGATCCTATCTATGAACAAGTCGTAAAAAGAAATCAGAACGAACCTGAGTTCCATCAGGCGGTCAAGGAAGTTCTCGATTCGATCGAACCGGCACTCGAGCGGAATCCCGCGTTCGTCAAAGCGCGAATCGTGGAACGGCTGGTGGAACCGGAGCGTCTCATTCATTTTCGTGTACCGTGGATGGATGACAATGGCAATGTACAGGTAAACCGGGGTTTCCGGGTCCAGTTCTCAAGCGCTATCGGGCCTTATAAGGGCGGATTACGGTTTCATCCGACCGTCTATGACGGTATTCTCAAATTTCTGGGATTCGAGCAGATTTTCAAGAACTCCCTGACCGGTCTCGCCATGGGCGGTGGAAAAGGCGGTTCGGATTTCGATCCCAAGGGCAAATCCGATATGGAAGTGATGAGGTTCTGCCAGAGTTTTATGACGGAGCTTTTCAGACATATCGGCGCGGATACGGATGTCCCTGCCGGTGATATCGGCGTCGGCGGCCGTGAAATCGGATTTATGTACGGGCAGTACAAGAAACTTGCCAACGTGGTGACGGGTGTGTTGACGGGAAAGGGGATCGAATACGGCGGTTCGCTGGGACGGCCCGAGGCAACCGGTTACGGCTGTGTCTGGTTCGCGGAAGAGATGTTGAAAGCGCGCGGCGACAAGGACGGCTTCAAAGGAAAACGGGTTGCCGTTTCCGGTTCCGGAAATGTCGCGCAGTACGCCTGTGAGAAAGTAAACCAGCTCGGGGGGACCGTAGTGACCTTGAGCGATTCAAGCGGATGGGTTTACGATCCGGCCGGGATTAAAGCAGGTGAAAAGTGGGAGTTTGTCATGGAACTCAAGAACATCAAGCGCGGAAGAATCAAGGAATACGCAATGAAGTTCGGCTGCGATTATTACGAGAACGGCAAGGGCGACGGACCCAAAAACGTATGGCATACGGGAAAGATCGATGTGGCGCTTCCGAGCGCGACACAGAATGAACTGGATCTCGAGGATGCGAAAGCCCTCGTCGCCGGCGGCTGTGTGGCTGTTTCGGAAGGTGCGAATATGCCGACGACCCCGGATGCGGCGGAATACTTTGTTCAGAAAGGTGTTTCCTTTGGACCTGGCAAAGCGGCAAATGCGGGCGGGGTCGCGTGTTCGGGGCTGGAGATGGCGCAAAACAGCCAGCGGGAAGCATGGACCAAAGAGACGACACTCGATAAACTGCATCAGATTATGGTCAATATCCATTCGAACGCGGCCGGAACGGCGGAAGAATACGGCGCTCCGGGCAACTACATCGTCGGGGCGAATATCGCTGGATTCCTCAAGGTGGCGAACGCGATGCTCGCACAGGGAATCATTTAACGTTCGGTGTATATCGATATCGACGGCCGCCGTGACAAATGAAAACGGCGGCCTTTTTTTTCGCGGCCGGCAGGTCGCCGTTTACCGGCTGTGTGCGTATCCCATTACCGAATGCATACGGCTTTCTCCCGAAAGCAGGTGGGAATCTATTCCCCTCGAGCCGGGAGTGGCGACGAATTTCCTCCTGTATTCGGAAGGGGAGAAGTTCGTCAGTTTCTTGAAAACGCTGTTGAATGAAGATTTCGAGTTGAAGCCGGAAAAATAGGCGATTTCGAGTATATTGTTTTCCTGATGCTCCGGATCTTCGAGTAATTCTTTTACCTGTTCGACGCGGAATTTGTTGATAAAATCATAGAAGGTGAGTCCCATATAATTGTTGATGATATACGAGAGGGTGTTTCGCGGTATGGAAAGCTTTTTCGCCAGCGTGGGGAGGGCGATATTCGGATCGGTATACAACTTTTCGCGTTCCATGATCGCGTTCAGTTTGCTAATATAATTCCCGGCTTCCTTTTGCGACAATCCGATTCGCGTGTATTTGGGTCTGTTGTGTGCTTCGTCTTCAATTTCATCGGCTTTATCATTCCTGGGTTTCGCGATACGGATCAGCATTGTACATCCGCTTATAAAGATAATAACGGGGAGAAGGGCCGGATATATTCCGAAGGCGATAGACCGATTACCCCCTGCGGCGGCCGATATTTCCGTTACAAGATTAATCAGCAGTATGGCGAAAAAGACGAACAGAAAATAACGAAGAAATCCGTGACGGGGATCGCCGTGAGAACAGTGTTCGCTTCCATATTTCCTGTATATCGGTATAATACGGAGGAGGTACATGAATAAATGGAATTGGGAAAGAGCGATAACAATATCCGTTTTATCCTGCGTGATTAAAAAGAGCGGATGGGTGGATGGTCCCGCCATATTTCCGATTGAAGTAAATCCGTCAGAGAAGAAGAGCAGCAAATAACCCAGAGAAAGGAAAAACGGAAGAAAATGGATGCATTGTTTTATCCCGATGTTAACATCGTCTGCCGCCGTCGTTTTGGCGTAGAAGTAGAGGATCGGGCCGTAAAGCAGACGAACGGGGGACCAGAAGTGAACCAATGACGGCAATAGATGGCGGAGGATGTTTTGAAAGACTATTCCCCAGCAGGCATCGATAGTAAAGCAGATAAAAATCAACGAGATAAACCCGTTAAAGCCGGTATCCCCTTTTTTGATTTTGAACAATACAATGATGACAAACATTCCATTTGCGAGGCCGATCGCCGCCATAACGGAAAATATATCAGTCATTACTTTCATTATGCTACCCTTTGTTTTCTTTCTCTGTCTATTGATTAACTGCAAAAAATGTGCCAGATACGTATATTTGATGTAATCTCTTTTCCTGTAATGAATTGACTCGATCCCGGCCATTCGTGTGCGGAAGTATGACATTGGTAAAATGCAATGAGGATAAGAGCGGAAACGCGAACGTTGTCTCAAATCTTTATAACACAGAAAATTACCCGGCATTGCAAAAATGCAACCCGGTTTGCATTGCACTGTTGGAAGAGGTAACGCTTCACGGTGAAGTGACGGGTATCGGTAACAGGAGGGTGAGGGAATTACTATTTTCTTGTATTATAAAATCGCATCCGTACTTTTTATAATCTTAACGCCCTTTTTCTCGAACGCTTCGAACTCCCTCTGCGCGATCGCCTCGAAATCGATGTCCGGATGCCGGACGGCACTCATACAGTCGGTGAAAACATGGATTTTCACGAGTGTTTCCGGTTTACCGTGAAAAAACTCGACCAGCTGACGGACGGATTCGAGAACGCAATGGCTTTTCGCCTCACCCATGACCAGTATCTTGTCGTGGGTATTGAGGATGCCGATCAGATCGGTGTTAATTCCCCCACTGCCGTTATCCGGTACCGGTACTTCGGGCGAGAAGGCGCCGTACATTTCACTTTCAGGAATATCGCCTTTTACCTGAAATAATGTCTGTGATTGACGTACGATCGAATGGAAATAGCAGACCTCATAAAGTGACGGTACCAGTGCGTGACCCGGCGTCCCGATCATCGTATGTTCGGGCCAGATACAGAGGGGCTTGCTTCCGTTTTCTTTCAGGGTATTGACGTACCTGACACTCCATTCCGGGTTATGCATCGGTCTGAACTTTCCCGTTTCGATATCCTCCGGCGTGATAATGGTGAACGGCGCGGGATGCTTATTCTCGGCGTTCAGCCACCAGGTACCGTAAAAAATCTGGAATGCGAGATGTGAATCGAGTGTGGGGTAGATGGTGGTTATTTTTTCGAGATTGGACAAAAGAAAGCGGATGGTATTGGCAATATCGCGTTCCGCGCCGGGGACATAAAGGCTTCCTTTCCGGTTGCAGAAATCAATCTGAAAATCGATAAGAAGAACCGCGGTCCTGTGCCTGCGCGCATCCGAAGAGGAAGGTTTTATTTCGAGACTGAAAGCCTCTTCCTTTATTTCATCGAAGCGCGGAAGATATATTTCCTCTATTTTATTTTCATCGTAAAATCTCGGAAACATCATCACGACCCTCCTTTCATGCGATTCTAATCAATGTAATCCGTCTTTGTCCACGATAAAATCCTTTTAGTGGTGACCTGTTTCCATGTAATAACAAAAACCGGTCCGTTCACGTTTTTGCCGCCGGGATTATAATTGTTACGATTGTCCCTTCACCTTGTTCGGACTCGATGCGGATAACACCGTCATGCCGTTCGATGATTTTCAATACAAGCGGCAGCCCCAGTCCCGTACCTCCGATGGCTTGCTTTGTGGTAAAAAAAGGTTCGAATATCCGTTTTCGATATTGTTCTTCGATACCGCGGCCGTTATCTTCGATGATAATATACATGAGGGCCGCCCGTTTTTGATAATGAAGAGTAACCCCAATGAACGGATCCGGTTTGTCCGCCGCCTCGATTGCATTGATAAAAAGATTGACCATCGCCTGAAGCAGAAACTGAAAGTTGCCCGGCACGGGAGGCAGATTCTTCGGTATTTTCTTTCGCCATCGAACGCAGGATTTCCGGGCTTTATGCCGGCATAGTTTATACGCTTCTTTTACGACATCCGCAATAACGACCTCCTCACCGCGCATGGACTCCTTCTTCGCGAAGGCCTTTATCGAATCGGCGAGTTTCGTAATTCTTGAAATATTTCTTAGTATTCTCTCATACACCTCATGATGACGATCCCGTACCGCCGAATATGAGCGGGAGCCGACCGGAAAATCACCCCGGGTTTCCAGGTATTCGTCGAGTACACCTTTTACGGCGGTGAATCTGTTTCGTAAAAGCCGGGTGTCTATTTTGATCACCGATATAACGTTCCCGATTTCATGCATAATACCGGATAAAGCCTCACCGAGGGTGATGAGGCTGTCGATCCGGGCAAGCTGGTGGTTGATCATCGTTTCTTTTTTTCTAAGGTGGAGGATTTCCGCCTGGGCTTTGATACGCAGGATCAGTTCTTCGTGTGAAAACGGCTTTGTCATACAATCATTCACCCCTGATTCGTAAAGCGCCCGGATTTCGTCCGTCTCCCTTCCGGACACAACGGCGATGATCGCCGCTACCGTTTTCGGAAATTCTTTTCTCACTTCGGTACAAATTTTATCGACCGGTCCGCCGGGGAGGCCGGCATCGATAATGAGGATGTCCGGGATTTTCGGTCCGCGATTCCTGAAATGGCTGAGTATGCCCTCACGGTCGACGGCTGTTTCAAGACGATATTCGCCGGATTTCAAAAAAGAAGCGTAAAGTCCTTCAACAAAGTCTCTGTCCCCGGTTGCCAGGAGAAGGCGCGTCACGAAAAGCCGGTCGTCCGTTTGCAGCAAAGGAAACTCATTGAAAACAGGGTCCATCGTCATCTCCGGTTCGTTAATTGTCGAGTCCGCCGGAATAATCCCGCTCTTTCTCTTCCTTTATGCGTCTGAGCATGGTTGCGGGTGAAATGCCGACAAGACGAGCGGCGGCGGTCATGTTCCCGTTTGTCTGTTTCATGGCCCGGTTGATGAGGTAACGTTCGACATCTTTCAGTTTCGGAAGTTTTCCGCTTATCGTGATTATACCGGTAACGGATTCATATGATTCAGGGGCGGGGGTCACTGTCCGGTCGCTTATATGATCACAGAACAGACCCACAGGAAGTATGGGTTCCTCATTGACGCTGACCGCATCAGTTACCATGGCTTCCAGTTCCCTGATATTACCCGGAAAGGGATATTTTTCGAGGAGAAAATAGAGTTGTTCCGGGATCTCCGGGACCTGTTTTCTCAATTGCGATGCCGCTTTTCCGACAAAATGACGCAGGAGGACGGGTATATCGCCTGACCGTTTACGGAGCGGGGGCAGCTTGATGTTGTGCGTCATCAAACGGTAATAAAGGTCTTTTCTGAAATTACCGGTAAGTTGTTTCTCATCCAGAGGGGTATTTGTCGCGAAAATCATTCTTGCGGTCGTTGTCCTTATCACATCAGAGCCGAGCATATAGTATTCGTTCTCCTGAAGAAGGCGAAGAAGTTTTATCTGGGAGGCCGGCTGCAGGTCCCCGATTTCATCGAGAAATATCGTTCCACCTGAAGCTTTTTCAATAAGACCTTTCCTTGTCTCGGAAGCGCCGGTAAAAGCGCCTTTTGTATGGCCGAAAATAGTGTCTGAGAACATCACTTCATCGAGACCGCTGATATTGACCGGTACAAAATTTCCGGTACGCCCGCTTGAGTAGTGGATGGCGCGGGCTATCAATTCCTTGCCCGTCCCGCTTTCACCCGTTATGAGGACGGGTTTGGGACTCGATGCGATCGCTTCAATGTACCTGAATATCCGTTTCATGGATTCGCTGTTTGTGATAATCCCGCTAAAGACGTGCGGATGATGTAATGTGGTCTCGAGTAATGAGGTGTTGAGTTTCTTTATATCCTGCTTTAATTCGTTTTCAGTAAAGGCATGCTTGATGCAGGTAACCAGCCTCATATCGTCGACAGGTTTTATGACATAATCGTATACACCGATTTTAAGGCATCTGGCTATTGACCCGATTTCCTCCGAAGCCGTGACAATGATGACCGGTATCTCCGGATACTCTTTTCTGATCAACGAAAGCAGATCATGACCGGATAAAAAGGGCATCATGAGATCGAGGATAATGAGTGAAACACGCTGTTTGCCAATGATATTCATTAACTTTCTGCTGTCGATGCATGTGATAACATTCGTTATACCGTTGTCGGCAAGAAGTGAACAATATGATTGACAGACATCTTTCTCATCGTCGACTATCAACAGAGGAAAGGGAGGATATATACTCATTGCCTTGTTAAAACTCCTGTCATAAAGAGTATGCTTATGCGGTGCCCCGGATGTGTATTGACGGCATGGCAGTCATGATAATAGTTTTCAATAACTCATGCAAGTGAAATTTCTTCTCATGTATTTTCAAGTGGATATCGTGTAGCGGATCGATAGGCAGCGCACACGCCCCCTTTTATCACTTTATTAATCCTGCATACTACGATCGGGGGCGTGTTTTTGCCATGTTTGAAAAGCCGTCAAATCATCATCATCGTATTCTCTTAAATAATAGTCTGTTGTTTATTATTTAAACTATACTTAACATTATATACCTTGCCGGCGTGTTGTTTCTGCCATAGTCAATGAGGACTAATAATCCATCGTTTTTAAATAAAACTCAACGTTACCTGTCGAATACTTATGCCCTTCTGCTGTTAAATTGCCATTATCCTCTCCATACACCAGGGCATCGCCGAGATAGTCGTCTTCGTCATACCATTTTTTACCGCCAAAAACACCGTTACTCACTGCTTTTTCATAACTGAACTTGATCCCGCCCCCGATTTTAGGACTGACCTCCGCCTGCAGTTCCAGGGTTATCTCCTTGAGGTCATGGAACCATGCATCCGCATCATCTTCCATATAAAAAATTCCAAACCTGTCTCCTGTTATGGAACTCCAGCGTAAACAGTAAATATCCTTCTGCCACCATGTATTTTCTTTATTAAAATCAGTCAGGTTTTTCGATACCAGAACCCTGCTCGTATCGCCCTTTTCATCACATGAATCCGCAAAAAGCATCCAGATTTCGGGACTGCCGAAAAACCATGGTTCGCTGTTATCCGACATTCTGGATTTAACGTGGTGGATTTCGTTTCCGGAATACAATAGATGCCGTCCTTCATAATGATTCTCTTGATGAAGACTGATTCGTTCATTGATCCCCAAAACGATAACAGGAAAATCCGGTTCGAGATCTGAAGAGAGTTCGATGATATGGCCCTCTCCGTCATAACCGGTGAGTGTCGCAATCCTGGTATCATCGATATCGTAACGGAGTGATGTGACGATTATTCCGTTGTACGGATCGGTTCTGTTTTCCCGGGGATCATGATAGTAGAGATTGAAATCAGGTATCGAACCGGTAATGGAGGATAACCTTTCATCGTGTGTCCCCCGTGATTTTTGCCGGTTCTCGTATTCTTCATCGAGAAGGTCGAAAAAGGTTTTATTTTGATGGTTCCGGGTGTAGTCACGTGAAAGCTTGACATCCTTGATTGTTTCAAACAATACATCATTGTCCCCGTCGAACATTTTGGCCGTTTCAGTGAGTATTACCTCCTGTATTTCCGGATGGCTGTTGATAACGACGGAGAATAACGGCGCGAGTACCGCCAAATTTTCCGTCACCTCAACTGCATATTCCCGTGAACCCCCCATATGTGGTTTTTCACTGTCTTCTCGCATAAACAGATACTCACAGGAAACGAAAATGAAGAGAGTAGTGATCGCAAACAAAACGGTTATCTTTTTTTTCATTTATTCCTCCTTTCTTTTTATCACAACTTTTCCCGGTCTGGGAAAAACTGTATTTTAATTGTGGGTTATACCGTTGCTCCTGAAAAAGCGGCATCGTAAAATTTATTAATGCAAAAGCTGTGCCATATGATTGGTCCGTCCTTATTTTACATCAGGATAAATAAATAATGAGTTGAGAGGGATTGTTTTGGAAATGGAAATCATCTGTACACGTTTCAATCTGAAATTTATCGTTTCAATATGATGTTTAGCGGATACGGTTAGTAGATCAAATTGTAAATTAATGATAGAAAAAGGATAACATTTTTAGTGATTCATATGCTGTCATGATTGATTTTATAGTGTGAAAAGAGATAGTCTATAGGCACCCCAAAAAAGCCGGTCATGATGTTGTCCCATATGGACAGAGAGGTTTGAATGGAGGATGAGAGGGAAAAGGATGGCGCAACCGGATAAAGAGACGGTACTGAAAAGAAAAATAAACGAGCTTACCCTCCTTTTTGAAATCAGTGAAACCCTGAATCAGAGTATCGACCTTCGGGATGTCATTAATCCCGTGTTTGAACTCATCGCCGATCATATGGGGATGCTTCGCGGAACGATTACCCTGCTGGACAGAAACACCGGTGAGATCTACATCGAAGAGGCCTACGGACTTTCGGTAAGCCAACAGCAGCGGGGAAGGTACCGTTTGGGAGAGGGCATTACCGGCCAGGTGGTTCAGACAGGAAAACCGATGGTCGTCCCCCGTCTTTCCGAGGAACCCCAGTTCCTCGACAGAACCGGGGCGCGCAAGGGAATCGATAAATCGAATATCGCCTTTATCTGTGTGCCCATCAAGATCGGGAAGGAAGCCGTTGGGGCACTCAGCGCCGACAGACTTTTCGATGAAAACATCACCCTTGAAGAGGATGTCCGGCTTCTTTCGATTATTGCATCCCTGATCGCTCGGGCCGTCCAGCTTCGTCAGTCGGCAATCGAAGAGAAAAAAAGACTCGTTGATGAAAACAAACGGCTTTTGGAAGAATTACAGGAGCGTTTCCAACCGCAGAATATCATCGGTAATTCACGTGAAATGCAGGATGTCTACAGCCTTGTGGCAAAGGTCTCCAAAAGCGATACATCGGTTCTTATTCGGGGTGAAAGCGGAACCGGCAAGGAACTGATCGCCCATGCAATCCATTACAACAGCCTTCGCGCGAAGCATCCCTTTATCAAGGTCAACTGTGCCGCCCTTCCAGACTCAGTCATCGAAAGCGAGCTTTTCGGCCATGAAAAAGGCGCTTTTACCGGTGCCGTTTCATCCCGTAAAGGCCGTTTTGAACTCGCGGATGGCGGCACGATTTTTTTGGATGAAATCGGTGATATTTCCGCGACGACCCAGATAAAACTCCTTCGGGTACTCCAGGAAAAAGAGTTCGAACGTGTCGGCGGCATGAGTACCATTAAAGTTAATGTGCGGATCATTGCCGCAACCAATAGGAACCTCGAAGAACTCATGAAACAGGGACGGTTCAGGGAAGACCTCTACTACAGAATCAATGTCTTTCCCATCCACATTCCCCCCCTGCGCGAGCGAAAGACCGATATCATCCTCCTTGCCGATCATTTTATAAAAAAATACGGCAGTACCAATAACAAGGAGATAAAACGAATATCGACTCCGGCAATCGATATGCTGATGGCCTACCATTGGCCGGGCAATGTTCGTGAACTCGAAAACTGTATCGAACGGGCCGTTATTCTGAGTGTGGACGGTGTCATTCACGGACACCACCTCCCGCCGTCTCTCCAGACCGCGGAGGCGAGTAACACAAGGCATTCGGGCAATTTGAAGGAGGCGGTTGAGAATTTCGAACGGGAGCTTATATGTGACGCACTCAAGTCAACGAGGGGAAATATGGCTGAAGCGGCGCGCAATCTCGGTATTACGGAACGGATTATGGGATTACGCGTTAAAGCCTTCGGAATAAACCCGAAGCGGTATAAAGGCGGCTGATAAGGGAAAATGTTTGTATCCGTGAACCAATTAACGGTTCCTGGTAAATAAACCGTATAAATTCCGCTTTTTTGGTGAAGGAACGGGCCGTATGGCCTTTTTTTATATTTTTGACTTGAAGAGAATATCAACTTTGGCTATTATTCACATACAATATAAAATAATTATGTTGAAGGAGGAGCAGTATGTTAAAAAAGTCATTTTTTTTATTTTCTATCTGCCTTGCCATCGTCCTGGCGGGATGCGTTTCAGGACCGGCCGGCGGGGAGAGTGCTCTTTTGGGAGAGTGGAAGTTTGACGAAGGTTCCGGTCTGGAAGCGGCCGATTCAAGCGGTAATAGCGTAAGCGCGGTACTCACCGAAGGAACGGAATGGACCGAAGGCAAATTCGGTTCATGTATTAAGATGAACGGCAAAGACAATTATGCCTGGATCGACGGTTCCTTTCACCTGACCTATTATACCATTTCATTGTGGTTCAGGGCGGAATTGCTTTTCAGAAATATGGATATCTTCTCCGCGTACGCGCCGGGCATCCAACACGGGATTCTTCTCGAAGTGAGAGACGACGGTACGCTTCGTTTCCTGCACCGTGTTCCGATAGGTGGATCGGGCGGCTCGGATCTTCGTACACAGGATACCTATAATGACAGCACATGGCACCATTGCGCCCTTGTCAAGACGGCTCAGGAGATGATCATTTACATCGACGGCGAGCCGAAGGCTTCGATGGCTGAAACAAGCGGTGATCCCGAAGAACCGTATGGTGTTCTTCTGGGCGCCCTCGATATCGAAAGAGAGCCCGACCGTTTTTACAAAGGCAGTATCGACGAACTCCGCATCTATAATACACCGATGTCGCCTGAAGAAATCATGAAACTCGCACAGGAAGAATAATTAATATAACGTGACTCCCGGATAACAATTGGATTTTTCGGGAAAATAACAGGGGCTGTTTTGAACGTGGTATAAAAACCGCTTTCAATCAGCCCCTTTTTTATTATAAAGCCTTTGGATTTGTGTTTTTTATTGGTATAAAATGTTTTTACCCTCGATATCGTGGGAAGGTGGTTTGTCTCTATGAGGTAATAATCGAGGCGATAATTTCTGCAATACGGGTGATGGGGTGATAATCGGGCGGATCAATTCATGAGGAGTCCGGCCAATACCGATAAACAGAGTTGTGCGTTCTTTTTCGCATACGGTATCGAGACCTTATCTATCGTATCATTAGGCGAATGGGCCGGACCATGCTCTTCACAATGTGTCATGATGGTCGCATACCCGGCATCACGAAAAGGAACATAATCGCTGGTACATGAAAAGACATTATGGGTTAACGTAAAATTGATATCATAAAGACTGTTGTTTGAAGCAAATAGCTCCGCCGCCCACGCGGAATCACTATTATACATTAAATCGAGAATATACCTTTCGTTCGGGTCATACCCCGAGGAATCGAGGTTGATATAAAGCGCGAAATCCGTTCCCTGTAGTACAGCATCGGCCACATAATTCCGGCTGCCCTGGCAGTTATGTTCCTCTTCATTCCAGAAAGCGAACACAACGGTGTGATTATATTGATATTGGACCAGAATCCTCGCTATCTCGCAAACCAGGGCTACACCGCAGCCATTGTCGGTGGCGCCGGGTGCGTCATTGATATCGGTTGAAATACTGTCGTAATGGGCGCCGATCATATATATCGAAGACGATTCACTGTTTTCCGGAGGAAGGGTCGCGATAATGTTTCTGTAATCTCCCCCCTGATATTCGACCTCCAGCCCCTGGAGGTGCTCCATTTTTTCAAATAAATATGTCGCGGCATTCTCGTTGCCGGATGTCCCATACACCCGTGTACCGAAATTCTGGAGATCGAGTATCGTCGAATATAGTTCCGTTTCATCGAATTGTGCGATCATGGCATGGATGCTTGCGGGTGCTATTGAAAAGGAAAATCCGGATGAACTCATGACATTATTTTTTTTCACGACACAATCCAGATGATAGGTTCCTGCGGAGAGACCGCTTCCGATGACGATACGATGCTCTGTTTCTCCTTTGAGTTCTTCACCGTCGAGATACCATTGGATTGAATCGACACTCTCTGAGGTCACGGCCGTTACCGTCATATCGGTTGATGGTTCGAGGACGGACTGCCGGCCGCTGAAGGTTATTTCGATCGGATTTTCAAGATTCGGGGTCAGTGATATGTCGATATTGCCGTATGCCTTGAAATCTTCCATATCAAGGGTAATACCGCCTTGTGTCGCGGATTCCTTGATAATTCTCACTGTCTCGACTGATCCCCAGATTATGGTATTGCCGTCATAAAGCTTGATACTCAACAGGTAATACCCTGCCTCCAGTGATTGATTTTCACCGTAACAGGATTGATAGGTTTCTTCGATATGGCAGGAAAAGTCCATTTCCTCACCGCTTACCGAAGACAAAGAGCAGGAAACAGAGGGTTGTTCAACGATATCAGGGGGCCACGAAATTTGAATTTCCAGGCTTCCTTCCCCTTCGAGGGGTTCGACGGTGATTTCCGCGGTTGTCGATCTGTTCGCCAGTATGGAAATTACCGCGGCGCCTGAAGCGATGATCATCTTTTCGCTATTTCGTGCATCGACGGTAATTGTCCACTCACCCTGAATAAGAGCCCGTTTTTCATATCTTCTTTCGGTAAAATCCGTTATCTCGAATGAAACGCCGTCGGGTCCCGAGCAATAGATATCGAACGTGGAAATTTCCATATCGATATCGGGTAGTATTGTTCTGGCGTCGACACGGTCCCCTTTTAGGTAAATGATCATCGTTCCGGTGTTACCGGCTTCGGCTTCGAATCCGCACATCGTCAGGAAACAAACGAGCGTGCATGATATTAATATCAGATCTATTTTTTTCATTCTTTACCTCACTCAAACGCCGGATTATCCGGAAGAGTAACCATACATTCAGTATGATTCCGGTTGAATACGATTCCACGCATGTTCTTATTAATTTGTGTTTCGCTTGAAATTAACAATCGTAAGATCGCATGCCACCTACAACGTGGATCTTTTTACAACTTTGCTTCTTATCTATAGTGGTTTCTTTAACGTTTATTTACTTTTAAAGATGGTAGGTGAAACAGAAGGGGCAGACAATATGCAAAAAGGCATGTTTTTCACTTTCGGAAAAAGGATGTTATACATTAATGTAGGAAATCTTTCAGCTTTGTCGACAGCAGGCCGGTCAATGCGATTAATCGTATTATAAATTCTTTACTTATAATGAATTATTCACATCTGTTATTGTTGATTTATATGGTATGCTTTTTGCTTCTATTTAGGTGAAGAGGTGTCTATGAATGAATACAGAACACACACATGTGGTGATTTACGGGTAATTGATATTGGAGTAAAAGCGACGTTGTCCGGTTGGTTGCATAACCGCCGCGATCACGGGGGTGTTCTTTTTATCGATCTCAGGGATCACTACGGAATTACCCAGATTGTCGTTTATCCCGATACCGGTTTTCTCGACGAGGTCGCCCATCTCAAAAAAGAAACGGTAGTCCGGTTCGAGGGAAAAGTTCGGCACAGGGATGAGGAAAACGTGAATCCGAAGATAGCCACCGGTGAGGTCGAACTGGCCGCCACATCATTCAGCGTACTTGGAACCTGTGATGAACTTCCTTTCAGCATCTATCCGGAAGAGCAGGTCCCCGAAGAATTGCGTCTTCGATACCGGTATCTCGACCTCAGACGAAGCGATGTACATGAAAATATCATGCTTCGTTCCCGTGTTGTTTCGAGCCTGCGGAGGAGAATGAATGACCTGGGTTTTAACGAGTTTCAGACACCCATTCTCACCGCTTCCAGTCCCGAAGGTGCGAGGGATTATCTTGTGCCCTCGCGGCTTCATCCCGGGAAATTTTACGCGCTGCCGCAAGCTCCGCAACAATATAAACAACTGCTCATGATTGCCGGATTCGACCGGTATTTCCAGATCGCTCCATGTTTCAGGGACGAGGATTCCAGGGCGACAAGATCACCTGGCGAGTTCTATCAGCTTGATATCGAGATGTCGTTCGTCAGCCAGGAGGATATCTTCAATGTGATCGAAACCGTCCTTGGAGGTTTGTTCAGTGAGTTTTCCGATTATGATGTGGAGGACCCGCCTTTTCCCCGGATTACCTGCCGGCAGTCGATGGTATCCTATGGTACCGATAAACCGGATTTAAGGGTGCCGATTAAAATAAGGGATGTCACCGGGATTTTCAGGGATTCCGAGTTTAATGCCTTCAGGCAGATCGTTGAAAAGGGGGGCGTGGTCCGGGCGATTCCGGTCAAGGCGGTTGTCGGGAGACCAAAGAGTTTTTTCGATAAAATGCTTCAATACGCGCAATCGATTGGTTCACACGGCCTCGCGTATCTTCTCTGGACGAATGATGGGGTGAAGGGTCCCATCGCAAAGGTACTTTCCGAAGGGCGGCTTTCGGAAATCGCTTCGTCATGCGACGCCGTTACCGGAGATGTTGTCTTTTTTGTCTGTCATACTGAGAAAAAAGCGAACAGCATCGCGGGCGATATCAGGGTAAAGCTTGGTGAAGAACTGAATATAATGGAAAATAACGCGTTCAGGTTTTGCTGGATTATCGATTATCCCCTGTACGAATGGGATGATGAAAAAAAATCGATTGTCTTTTCACATAATCCGTTCTCAATGCCTCAGGGCGGGCTCGAAGCACTTGAAACAAAAGATCCACTCTCGATTCTTGCGTATCAATATGATATCGTTTGTAATGGCGTGGAACTCTCGAGCGGTGCGATCAGGAATCACGATCCGGAGACGATGTACAGGGCGTTCGGTATCGCAGGCTACGATCGTACGGCCGTCGATACACAGTTCGGCGCGATGATAAGGGCGTTCAAATCCGGCGCTCCTCCGCACGGCGGTATCGCGCCGGGAATCGACAGGATAGTGATGCTGTTGGCCCGCCAGCCGAATATCCGTGAAGTGATCGCGTTTCCAATGAGTCAGAATGCCGAGGACTTGATGATGGATGCCCCCCGGGCCGTGAGAAAAAAACAACTCAAGGAACTCCACATCAAACACGATATTGTCAAGGAAATTAATTAATCCTACGAAAATGTCATACAAGTGGTAAATAAGATACAAGAATGTCGATATATAATGATAATGGTATCGGAAATATAAAAAATGGCGATACAATGAAGAGAAAATGAAAGGAAACCGGTCATATAAACCGGTCTTTTTTCATTCTGGAGAATCAATTTTATATTTTTTCGTACTGATATATAGGTACTTGATAAGTTGGAACAAATATTGCATTAATATCTATGAAAATCTTGAATTATTATTTTTAAGAAGGAGATAATGTATGGAAGGCATTACATCACCAAAGGACATTATAAGCCTTATCCAGAAGGAGCAGATTAAAGTCGTCGATCTCAGGTTTATGGATTTCCCCGGACTCTGGCAGCATTTTTCGATACCGGTGAGTGAGGTTGATGAAAGTATTTTCGAACAGGGACTCGGCTTTGACGGATCGAGCATCAGGGGGTGGCAGGCGATCAATGAATCCGATATGCTTGTCAAACCGCAGGCGCATACCGCGTTTATCGATCCCTTTTTCAGCCATAAAACTCTTGTGATGATCTGTAATATCTGTGATCCGATTACCGGAGAGGATTATACAAGAGATCCCCGGAATATTGCACGGAAAGCCGAGAATTATCTGAAGAGTTCGGGCATTGCCGATGTCGCCTATTTCGGGCCCGAGGCCGAGTTTTTCATTTTCGACGATATCCGGTTCGACCAGAACGAACATGAAGGCTACTATCATATCGATTCGGTCGAGGGCAGGTGGAATTCGGGAAAAGCGGAGGGTCCGAACCTCGGTTACAAACCGCGTTACAAGGAAGGTTATTTTCCCGTCCCGCCGACCGACAGCCTGCAGGATATCCGCAGCGAGATGATGCTTGTCATGGAAGAGGTCGGTGTCGAGATCGAATGTCAGCATCATGAAGTGGCAACAGGCGGTCAGGCTGAGATCGATATGCGGTTTGGTCCCCTTGTCCAGATGGCTGACAATTTGCTCAAGTACAAGTATGTGATAAAGAACGTGGCACGCCGCCACAATATGACCGTTACTTTCATGCCGAAGCCTCTCTTCAATGACAACGGCAGCGGGATGCATGTTCATATGTCTCTCTGGAAGGGGGGCAAGAACCTTTTCGCCGGCGATGGATACGGTGGGCTTTCGGAACTCGGGATTTACGCGATCGGCGGGATTTTAAAGCATGCCCCGGCCCTTTGCGCGATTACCAACCCCACGACAAACAGTTATAAACGGCTTGTACCGGGCTTTGAGGCACCGGTCAACCTCGCGTTGTCCGTACGGAACAGAAGCGCCGCTGTTCGAATTCCGATGTATTTTACCTCTGCAAAAGCGAAACGGTTCGAGTTCCGCTGTCCCGATCCGAGTTGTAATCCCTATCTCGCTTTCTCGGCAATGACCATGGCAGCTGTCGACGGCATTCTCAACAAAATCGATCCGGGATCGCCGCTCGATAAAAACATTTACGACCTCCCGCCGGAAGAACTCGCCAGGGTTCCGAAAACGCCTGGTTCGCTGAATGAATCGTTGAAGGCATTGGAAGAGGATCACGCGTTTCTCCTCAAGGGGGATGTGTTTACGCGGGATGTCATCGAAACTTGGATCGATTACAAGACACGACATGAAGTCGACGCACTGGCACTTCGTCCCCATCCTTGGGAGTTTGCCCTCTACTATGATATCTAACATGAAGACCGGGGGCCGCGTATGCGGCCCTTATTTCCAGCTTCCTCAATGCGGTCACAGGTTTCCGGGTAATACCGGAAACCTGTTTTTTTAAACCAGGTAAAAGAGACGGAGGCGACAATCATGGGAAAAAACGGCTATACCTTCAGTTCGGGACTTCCTTCACTCGACGGAATTCTCGACGGCGTGCTTGCCGGCGATAATGTGGTCTGGCAGGTCGACGACATCAGTGAGTTTCACCAATTTGTGGAACCGTATTATCGGTATATCGGGAAAGAAAGAAAAAAACTCGTATATTTCCGTTTTGCACAACACCCCCCCCTTATTCCGGATGATTTCGATGCACTGCGATACAATCTCGATCCGCAGACCGGATTCGAGAATTTTATCGTGAAAATATTGAGTGTCATCGAAGAGCAGGGAAAAGGGATTTATTATCTTTTCGACAGTCTCTCCGGCCTGGCGGTCGACTGGTACAGCGACAGAATGCTCGGAAACTTTTTTATGCTGACCTGCCCGTATCTTTTCGACTACGAGACCGTTACCTATTTTGTCCTGTTGCGGAATATGCATACAGCGCTTGCGATCAACGCGATTCACAACACCGCCCAGATCGTTATCGACGTGTACAGAAACAGGGAAACGACCTTTATTCTTCCTATAAAGGTATGGAAACGGTATTCGGAAACGATGTATATGCTACACAGGAGAGAGGGAGACGAGTTTACGCCGGTATTGAACAGCGCCGTCCTTTCGGAAATCCTCTCGACGATCAGGCAGCCCTGGATCGATTTTAATATCGACCGGAAAGACCCCTGGGCGGAAACCTTTCTTCAGGCGCAGCGGCTTGAAGAGGAAAATACTCATGATCCGGAAGCCCGTGTCCGCAAGGATAACGGCTTGAAGAAAAAATTGATCAAAATGTGCATGACCCGCGACGAAAACCTTTTTGCATTGTGTGACCGTTATCTGGAAATTTCAGACCTCATCTCGATCGGTAAACGGATGATCGGAACCGGACTGATCGGCGGGAAGTCGGTGGGAATGCTTTTGGCCCGCGCGATCCTCATGAAGCATCATGAAAAATGGCGGGACCTCCTCGAAACACACGATTCTTTTTTTATCGGATCGGATATATTTTATACGTACGTCATTCACAACAAGTGCTGGTGGGACCGTTACCGGCTCAGGAAATCGGAGAATTCCCTGAAACATGCAGGACTCATTAAGGAAAAGCTTCTTCACGGCGATTTTCCGCCGGATATCATCGAACAATTCAGGGAAATGCTCGCCTATTTCGGACAATCACCGATCATTGTCCGTTCGTCGAGTCTTCTCGAGGATGCCTATGGCAACGCCTTTTCCGGAAAATACGAAAGCGTTTTCTGTCCCAACCAGGGAAATCCCGAACAGCGGCTGAATCGGTTTATCACGGCCGTGAGAACGGTGTATGCCAGTACGATGAGTGAGGACGCGCTTTCGTACCGGATTCACCGGGGACTTTTCGACAGGGACGAGCAGATGGCCCTTCTGGTCCAGCGTGTTTCGGGAAGCTTTTACGATCACCTTTATTTCCCCCATATCGCCGGTGTGGGGTATTCGTTCAATCCGTATGTATGGAACTCACGGATCGATCCGGGTAAAGGTGTGTTGAGGCTTGTTTTCGGCCTCGGCACACGGGCGGTCGACAGACATGACGAGGATTATACACGCGTCGTCGCCCTTAACGCCCCGCTCCTGCGGCCGGAGACCAATTACGACGAAATGAGAAAATACACCCAACGGAATGTCGATATCCTCGACCTCAAGGAACACAAACACGATTCCCGTGATTTCGAATATGTCGTCAAATCGTCGGGATCGCTTCCCGTCCATATCTTCGCGTCGAAGGAAAGGGAAATGGAAGAACGGGCGAGGGAGCTTAATCTGAAAAACGTCTTTCCCTGGGTCCTCACTTTCGAAACCCTTCTGACAAAAACCCGCTTTGTCGCTGACATGGAGGAGATGCTTTCGGTCCTGGGCGTGGCGTATGAACACCCCGTCGATATCGAGTTTACGGTCAACTTTTTTACGGAAGACGATTACCGGATCAACCTTCTCCAGTGCAGGCCTTTTCAGGTATCGGGTGACGTTCAACAGGTCGATCTTCCCCGCAACATATCGGACTGCCAGATCATTCTCAAAACAAAGGGGCCGATAATCGGGCAGAACATGGTGAAGCCGCTGGATACGATCATCTACGTCAACCCGTCCACCTACGGCGTGATGTCGATGTCGGACAGATACAAAGTCGCGCGCGTCGTCGGAGAAGCGGCCAACCGGAAGGGTAAGGAGGGAAGCGTGATGCTCGTGGGTCCGGGGAGGTGGGGGACGACCATGCCCGCACTCGGGATTCCCGTCTCGTTTGCCGAAATCAGGAATGTTGCGGCCCTTTGCGAAGTCGTGAAAATGCACGAGGGACTCGTCCCGGATATCTCGCTGGGCACCCATTTTTTCAACGATCTCGTCGAGATGAATATCATCTATATCGCGATATTCCCGGAAAAGGAAGGGTACCTCCTTGACGAAAAGCTTCTCAAATGCGTCCCGAACGAAATCGGAAAACTGCTGCCCGATGCGGCCGCCTTGAAGGAAACGGTATTCGTCATTGATACGTCAGAGCTTTTCAGTGACTCCCGTGTGATTCTCCACGTCAATACCGTCAGGCAGGAAGGGGTGCTGTTTTCACAAAAAGGATGCGGCGGGGAGTAGCCGTTTACCCTATTCGTCGATATTCAACTTGTTGTTCGAATATATCGTCATCCTTCTCATCACATACGACTTCCCCGCTTCGATATCCCCCCCGCCGATTTCCATAAGGCGTTGTGTTATGAGATCGATTTTTTCATCGATTTCTTCCGGGGTGAAGAAGGGCAGCGCGTATTCGACTGTTTCTTCATTGGACGGGAATCCCCTCAAGGAATCCCCGACATCAGCTTCTCCGTTTTTCGCGTACTCGTTCAGGAAATAATAAGATCCATATCTGAAAGAATTGATGATTTTATTTTTATTGCTATTATAGGATGCCTGTTCGCCCCTCGAGTTGCAGCGCTCCGGTCCGCAGTCAAGTGCCGGATCGAAGAAATAAGTATTCATTTCTTCCATAGTATAATAACAGACCGATGGAGGTACCTCTCCGCCGACGGGTTGGAGGTACTGTGAATAAACATCGTCTGAATGGGGCATACTCATATCGAGCGATACGAACTCGGGGCGGCTGTGATCTCCTTCAAGATCAGTCGTTTCCGCTTTCACCGGGATATTGAGGGACTTGAGAAGAGCATAGTATATCCCGGTCGTGCCCCAGCACCCGGCCGTCAGGTGGGGACGCGGTTCGGGCGGATAGAGAATGCGGTCGATGGGCGGCGGCCCCGGATAATTATAAATGGAATGAATATCATCGTCCCTGCCGTAATGCACGAGATGCGAACGCATCCAGTCCGTCAGGGCATAGAGGGTGGAACGTTGAGACTCCCTGATGATGTTGTAATGTGAGAGGAAGCGGTAACAGACACGGGGATTCCATGCGGTAACCCTTCCCGTGACTTCGGTTGCGAACCTGTAGCCGTAAAAATCATATTTCATGAGACGGCGGACGTCGAGGAGGTATTCGAGTTCCCTCTCCGAAAAATCGACAAGGTTCCATGAGACGATCTCGTTCACATCGAGCCAGAGCGAATGGGCGACATGGGCGAGGTAGATGTTCCATGCGTCGGATTCATCGAGATAGATACCGTTCAATTCGGGCGGGTCATCAGGGAGGATCTCCCTGCCCGCTTCCAGATCTTCGATCATGGAAAAGAGTCGATCCCTTTGATTCCAGGTCCACTGGTCGTAATTCCGAGGCAGCGAATGTTCGATCCAGACCATATTGCCGGCGATTTTTGAAACCGAAAGGGATAGATTAAAAGAAATTTATAAGGTATATAAGGGAATTGACTATAAAATACCCTGTAAAATTTATGATGATCTCAATGTATTATGTAAAATAAGGGATTGCAATGTGAACGCATTGGGAATATTAGAATATTTAAAAAAAACAAAAAGAACTTGAGAAATTACCAAAGAGAAAAAAATGGCTTACTTTGAGAACAAGTAGATTTTTTTCTCATTGGAGTTATCTAGTTGTCGAAATAGAACACCTTATCAATCTGATTAAAGAACTGGAAGACTGGCTCGAAAAGACTTTTATCTCGTTGGGATTCGGACCAAAAAATCCTCTTATAATCAAATGACAGAATACGATATTTTGCTTTAAAATAACGACATGATTACTTCATATTTAACTAATTTCTATCAATCAAAGGTAACGTCTCTTCAATATCCGAAGCTATTACCACATTTCTTTGCATTGAAATAAAATCCGTAAAATCCGCGTAATCCGATGTTCATTTTCTCTTTTTATGATAAGATAAAAAAAACATCGGATTTAGCGGATTACACGGATTATAATATGTTTTGATATAGGTAAGGTAATCAATGAATATCTCACAGAGGTCACAAAGCACACGAAGGTTATAAAATAATACAATCAATTAACTTATTATATTGCATATTTGATAAATAATATTGATATTATATACTCAATCAAAAAAATATCTCTGTGCGCCCCGTGAACTCTGTGAGAAATATTCTTAATGAAAATTCTGATAGAAATTTTATGAAATATAAATAAAGTAATTATTCAACAGGAACTAAATAATTATAGGAATCATAGTGATGGCTTTATAGGTTTCATCCGCGTCATCCGATATTCATTTTTTATTTTTGACGATATAACGTGAGATGAGGAATAAAAAGGCCCCGGCAGGCATTCTCCCGCCGGGGCCGTGTCGTCCGTTTCGTCAATCCTTTGGACCGCATATGAATTGTTCGATGCAGTTTTCGATCATATCGGCTCCCAGGATCAGGGAATATGGATCGCTGTCGATCTCGTCGTGGTCGACATTCTGTTTGATATTCGTTATCACATAGGTGGACCCCGCGTATGAACCGAGGAAACTGTACCCCCGCCACAAGCTGTCGTGACGCTGATAGGTATTGTAAATACCGAGTTGCGCGTATTGGCGTCTTGCGGGGTTGATGTAGTTTGTCCAGTTGGGCCAGAACCTGAGGTTGTAATAATATCCGGGGGATCCCATCATCGCGTCGAAATAAACGTAATCGTACCATTTGGCGTAATCTCCCGAATCACCCGGGGCGCCGGGTTCGTGCGCGTCAAAGAGGACGACCCCCACCTTGAAGAAGTTCTGCAGACCGATATAGCGGGATTTCGAATAATAGCACCGGTACAGGGACCGGTATAACATGGCGGCGCCTATACTCTTCCCGACCAGAAGCACGCATTGCGAGCCCTGATTTATCCCGTAGTTATTGATCCACCAGTTTTTCCAGTACATGATTTCCTTTTCCGCGTCCGAGGGTTCTGATGTGAAAAGATTATGGGGCATATATGTGCCGACCAGCCCGAGTATCCCGCTTGAACGGTTCATGCCGGCGGTAAACATATATTTGACCCCTTCCGAATTCGCCGCCCCGTCCCGGATAATCGCCGTTATGTACCTGCCGCCCGCGGGAACCCCCCTGGTATCTTCCCGGGTTGCCGCCGGATTTATGAAAATTGCCCTGGTGATACCGTTTTCGATATCGCTGTCTGTTAATTCTCCGATCTTTACCGGTACTCCGTCATATTCGACGATTTCTCCTTCATCGGGAACAGGTTCCTTCTCTTTTACCTCCAGGCCGGGTCCGTTGCAGGAAAACATGAGGATGAGCCCCATACAGGCTAAAAAGACATTACTCAAGAGTTTTTTCATTTTCTTCCTCCATATATAATATATTGTTTATACAAACGAGGAAATTGTTCGGGGCAAGACCGGAGGTGCCGGATTCCCCGACTTTCCCGCTTAGTATACCGGCAAAACGTATACTAATATGAACCGCAGCGCAATGATCAATCCGGGTAGTTTTTGATAATCAATGCGGGTACCCGATATTGACAGAAAAAAAGCTTCCGCCGTACCTGCCGGGACTCCCGTTCGCTATATTAAAAAGTGGAAGCCTGCTGAATATGTTCAGGGTTTTTTAAATAAATTCAAAAGTTCGACCCTGTTCTGAACCCCGCATTTCTCATAAATGTTTCTGATATGTTTTTTGACCGTATTTACGGAAATCGACATGGCCGCGCCGATCTCTTTTGTTTCTTTTCCGTCAAGGAGGAACATGATCAATTCACGTTCCCTCTGTGAAAGCCCGTATCGGGTGAGTCCGGCATCGAGCCGATGATAAGCGTCGTTCCCGTCACCGGGAGATGAAAGTGATGAAAGGGCGGACAGTATCCGTTTTTCCATACTCCGCTTCTGCTCCTCCTTGAAGGCCCGGCGGTTCGAGAGAATCGTCTTTATTTTTACCTTGAGTTCGGTCAGGGAAAACGGTTTGCCGATATAATCCACGGCCCCCGGGCCAGGCCGTTTAAACGCTCTTCCTCCGCTGTCCTGGCACTCAGGAAAATGAAGGGAACGGAACGATAGTCTTCTTTTTTGTGCAGTTCCCGCAGGAACTCATAGCCGTCCATTTCATCCATCATCACATCGGAAATGATAAGTTGTACAACGGGAATGTGCATGATTTTTTCCAGGGCGGCCTTGCCGTCTGCGGCATAAAAAACATTATAGAAGTCCTTGAGTTGATCGACCAGGAATGAGAGAAGCTGTATATTATCTTCGACGATCAGAATGTTCTCGTGTTCTTTATTGTAGGGCAGATGATCGAGTTTGACGGTCCGCGGAGGTACCATGATATCGGCCGCGGGCGGAAGGTCCTCCGCCGATTCGGTCAGTGGACCTGTCGTGGAGGGGAGGGTAACTTCGAAATCCGTGCCCCGCCCCGGCAGACTGTTGCATACGATACTTCCGTGGGCGGCATCGAGGATCAATTTGACGATGCTCAATCCCATCCCCATGCCCTGGATATTCTTTTTTTTGTGTTCTATCTGAAAATAGGGTTCGAAAATCCTTGATTGATATCGCGGATCGATCCCCTCTCCGGTATCGCTGACGGTAAAGTTCAACCGGTCACCGGCGCGCTTCAGGCTGACCCGGATTTCTCCCCCGGGTTCCGTGTAACGCACGGCATTTCCCACCAGATTATTGATTATCCTGATCCATGCGTCCGGATCGATCCCCCCGAAACAACCGTCCTGGATCGAGGAGTGCAGGACGAGTTGTTTCTGTTTCGCCGCGTGGCCGAAGATTTCAAGCTGCCGCTCGAGGAGTGCGCTGCAATCGGCACCGAGGGAATGGTCGTAAAAAAAACCCGGCTTCTCGAGTTTTTTCAGATCGAAGAAGTTGATGACATCCGTCTGTAGTTTGTCCAGATTGTACTTGATGGTTTCCAACTCCGGCGACGAGGTGTGTTCCGCGAGGTACTGACGGAAGTAATTGGTGATCAGGGTGACCGGTGTTTTGATTTCATGGGCGATATTGATGAAAAAGGCGTCCTTCTTTTTCTGTTCCTCTTCGAGCTGTTTCGTCCTTTGTTTGACCTTTTCGGACAGATTGTTTTTCAGTTCGAAAAGGTCGTTATGCTCCCGGTTGAATTTTTCCGCGTACGCGTAGGCGATACTAAGGGTGAGGAGCAGAAAAAAAATACGGGTTATTCCGGCGGGCATCGAGAGTCCCGAGAAAAGAAAGACGATATTGATGCAGAGGAAGAGGTCGAGTATGATATAACCGCTATTGATGATCTTGTCGATTCTGAATTGGCGCCCCTTTTTTCTGAACTGACGTCCGACCACCGGAAGTAATGCAAAGGTGAAATAAAGCAGATGAATCATGATGAATCCGTATATCAATGTAATAAACAGGGTATTGTGCCATACGAGAAAGGAGACGTAACAGACGACACCGCATACGATGCTGCCCACTTTATATATTTGAATGAATCTTTTCATGTGGTCCATATCCAGAAAACACCGTCCCATAAACAGGAAGGTATGGCCGAGTAAAAGGAGACTCGAACTGAAGCCGATCAGGTAGATGTTCTCGCTGTACCCCGGCAGATATTTATATACCGAAAACCAGAAGAGGATGACCATATAATTCAGGCAAAACAGGGCAAATGCCAGATTGCCTTTGTCCTTTTTTCTACCGATAAAGATAATCAGGTGATAGACGGCCAGGGCCGTATAAAATCCGATAAAAAACAAGGCAGATTCCATGATCGGGCGGGTTCCTTTCAGAAAAAGGCGGTATTGCCGAACCTTTCCTGTGCATATCGGTTCAACAGCCACGATATTATCCGGCTTTTTCCGATTTTCGACAATACATTTTGATGAGTTTTGAGGGAAAAAAATATTCCCGGCAGATGCAATCTACATGCGCAAAATCTTTTCGATTGACAAAATATGAGACGCCTGATAGCATGTGTTTACTATAGAATTTATTTACCTGCAATGAAAAGAAAGCGTGTTTTTTTAAAAACAGTGATCGTCTTCGTATTCCTGCACGGTGCCGCATTTCCGGCGGCGGCCGGGACATTCGAGGAGCCGGTAAAACAGTCAGTCTATTTTATCCCGATTCACCAATGCCTCGAGGACGAAGAGTACGGTTATCTCGCGCCCCGCATATATTCGATATTCTCCATCAATCTGAAAAATCAGGCTGCCATCGACCTGATGACACCGGAAACAGCCGCCTCTCCATTAACCCTCGCCGATTATGATCTCGATGGACTCATCGACGCCCTTGGGGATGCGCTGCATATCGATGCCTGCATCGTCGGCGATTATTATGTTTCCGGGGAAACCCTCCACATCTCGATTACCGTCGTCGACGTGTTATCCGGAAGAATAAAAAACTGCTATATCGAACGGCTGCCCGCGGATCTCGACATGATCGCGGGAATAGAGGAAATAAGCAGGCGGATCGCCTTTGAAATCGCCCGCGATCTTCCCGCCTTGAGCCGCGAGGCCCTCGTTCAGAAACACATTAATAGCCGGTTGAGAAAAAAGATCGATGCGGAAGAAAAACTCCTTGATGAAATCGGGCACAGGCGCCATGAAATCCAGGCGGCCGTCTTTAGCGGTATTCATACGGGGAGGACAGTCGTCTCATGGAGCAACACCCGTCCGCTTTTGTCCCCGCCGCTTTATTTCGAATACAGCCGTTACTTTGACAATTTCCTTCACGTACGCGCCGCCATGGAATACCTTCCCTTCGACCTGATGACAAACGATGCCGGCAAATACGAACTGGGGCTGGGGCTTTTATTCGGTTTCCATACCGAATCCCTGTTTTCTTTCAGTTTTGACGCGGGTCTGTCATTGACGTACGACGATAATGAAGGGAGTACCGCTCTCTCGGACGAAAAAGACGCCGCCGAACATGTTATGCGATATTCTCTCTCGATTCCGCTCCAGCTCGGGATTTCATGGTACCTCCAACCGTCGTTTTTTCTTCATATCCGGCTTCGATGGTTCGGCCTGACATATACTTTCGAACAATTATCTCCGCACGATTACGATTACGGCGGCAGGACATTACTGTACTCGAACGGGTTCTCACCCTTTTCATTTCTCTGTATGTCGCTGGCCGTTCATGCCGGGATGCGGTTTTAACGGAGAAAGACGGAATGGCGGTATCTGCATCACCCCACAACCTGACCGATATTCTTTTAACGGCTGTTATACTTTCAGCCGCGCTTCCCGTATGCGCGCAGGAACAACCGGTCGCCGCGGTCATGGATTTTTCCCGTAACGGTATCATGAAAGACGAGATGACCGTCCTGAGGGACATTTTGATCTTCAACCTCATCGAAACCGGCGAGGTGATCGTTGTCGGAAGAATGGAAGGGAACAAACTCCTCCGGGCGGCGGGGTATTCGAACGCCTTTCTTTCCGATGAAGGGAACGTGAAGGAAATCGGAAAGAAACTATACGCCGATTATATTGTCGGCCTGATGTTAGACAGGGATAAAAACGGTTACACGCTCGACGTCAGGGTGTTCGACGCCGCTTACCCGCATCTGCTCGGATCGGCCCGCTACACAAAGCCGCGTGTCGATGATTTCATGAAACAAAGCCGCGCCATCGCGGCGGATCTGCTGCGGTTTATTCCCAAAGAAACCTACCGTGAATCAGTGTCCGATCTCGTCCTCGAATCATTGAGCCCCGTTGTCGTCAAGGAACGCCTTCTCGTTGTCCTTCCAAAACAAGCGGAGACGGAAGAACAGGCGGCATGCAAGGAAGCCCTTCTTCTTGTGATACGGCGGCTTCTCTCCCACGACCGCTTCGTCCCTTTCGTTGCGGAAATCGATTACGATGAAACGCATATCGGCGCGGAGGCGATCGGCCCCATGATCGTGAAGAAAAACTGTCATTATTGCGCGCTTATCCGGGAAAAAAGCGGCGCGCTTTGTTTTTCAGTCTTCGACGAGTCATGCAATGAGCGATTGGCGGCCGCAATCGGCGGGCGTCCCGATCCCGACGCCGCCGCTTTGGAAATGATCGCGGCGCTTGAAGACCGGCTGCCCCTTCTTTCCCAGGAGACCGTCATCCGTGAAGTGAAAAAAAACATCCTGTTCGAACAAAAGGTCGAAGGGCTGCTTTTTTCCGAACGGCTGTTCTCGAAGAAGTTTTCGTTTTCACTGCACCAGTCGTTGTTCACATCGGTCTTTGTCTATTACTATATTCCGAATATCAATATTTTCTCTCTTTCGCTCGATTGTTACTGGTATTACGAAAGAATGTTCGGCGTCGGGGCGGGGTACGGCGTTTCGCTGGTGTATCCGGCGACATTCGAAAGCGGCCTGATTCATCATCCCCTCGTTCAGACACATGAAATAAGGCTGGTGCCGTTTTCTTTCAGGACAGGGGGGAAGCTGGGCTTTCTCGTCAATCTCATGACCGGCCTCACCTTCCAGAACGCCTTCGATATCATCCGGCTCGCGGGAGACGGTGATTTTGAACTCGATAGCGAACACCTCATCTGTTTCGCCAAAACGGGGATCGGGTTGGGGATTTCGTTCAACACGAGTGAATCCTTCGCGATCTCGTGGGGGGGGCTGTCCTTTCATTACGCGATACCGGTCGCGGGTTTTACGGAAAACAACATCGCCGCGCTCGAGGAGATCAATCCCTTTTCCATCGATATCGGCGGGCTCGGATTTATCTACCGGTTTTGACGATCGAATATACCCGCCCGCCGTTCGAAACAAGACAGACGCCGCCTTCACAGAAAAACGGGGGGGTGTAGAACGCCGTCCCGTCGCCGACAGCGACGTTGTCTTTGACGGCGCGGTCTTCGATATCGTAGATGAGAAGTTCGCCCGAGTCCGTTCCGATATAGAGGATGCCTTCATGCACGAGCGGCCGGAGGTTCCGCTGGGCCTTCGATGAGAGGGCGGCGGAAAATACGGTTGCGATCGTTTCCGGTCTCATCGAGGCGGTATCGAGGCGGAAGAGCCCGCCGTCAGTATATAATCCGAATAATGAGCCGTTATACGAAACAAGGTCTGTGACCATCCGGCCGTCGAGGATCCATTGCCCCGTTTTTTTCCCGTCGGCATTGATAGAGACGACGGAAGGCCGGCCGTTTTCGAGCACATAGATATACAGGGCGCCGCCCGAAAGCGTCATATTCGAATATGAGTTTCCCCCGATGGCATGTTTCCAGCGTACGTTCCCCTTTTCATCCAGAGAAGCGACGTAGTTGCCGTAGAATGAACCGACGAACAACCCGCCGCCGTTTATGACCGGGGAAAGGGGGAAGAGTTCGGCGTACAATTTCACGGGGGAAGGCCGCGGGGAGGATGTGTCGAGGATGTAGTAACCGTAATTCGAAACCGGTATGTAGAGGACGCCTTCTCTTGAAACCGGGTAATAGTTGTCATCGACGATGCCGTCTTTCTCCATGGGGATGCTCGATTCGACGGTAAGGCGGCCGCGGTCGACGAGGTATATCTGTTGCGTGGATATGGCGCAGATATAGTTGCCCGCTGCGACCGGTCCGATCCTGAAAGACTCCCGGCCGCCGAGCCGCAGCACTTCCCGGATACGGCCGTCTCCGACGGAAAAGAGTTTTTTCTCGGAGACGATGTATGTTTTCTCCGCATCTGAAGCTGCGGCAAAAAAATGAATCCGGTTATCCGAAGCGTACGACGCTTCGCCGATGTCCCATTTTACCGTTATCTCGTAATCGGG
>JAFGHO010000084.1 GCA_016930085.1 Spirochaetales bacterium | reverse complement strand
CTTTTTCCAGAAGTTCGTCGAGTGAGATGGTGGTGCGGGGGGGTATCCGTATCGAAAACGCGGGGCCCGATACCACCGGCGGCACCAAGGCTTCGAACCTCCCCCCCTGGAGGACGGGGAGCTTGACGGACAACTCGGGATGCTCCTTGTTGATGACCAGCTCGTAGTGGCCCGCGAGCAGCCTGATGATCGAGTATATCCTTTCGGCATCGAGCCTGAGGTCGGTGATCGTGACCGTCCCGTCTTCCTCGATCCAGATCCTGCCGTCCGGATTGCACATGATCTCAGAGATATTTCTCGAACCTGCGACGATCGCGGATATTTCTGACATCTGCGAGAGAAGGCTTTTCATACGTCATCCTTCCACACGAGAGGGTTTTTCTGTTTACCTGTGATGAAGGCCCCGGTGCTTTTTTCTTTTCGTATTGATCCAGGGCCCTGAGCGGCGTGTGACGGATGGCGAGTACGGAATTGCCGGTACCGTGAATCTGTTTCAGATACTAAATTACTGTTACCACTATGCTTATTTCTCATCGTGCATACATTAATCAGTCCTCGGGCCTGATTTATTACACCCTGGTTGGAAAAAAATGTGGAAATTTTAATTATATTGCGTTGTAATAGCAGGAATAACCGGAAGAGTGAAAACAATATAATCAGTTAGGTTTATATTCTTTTGAGAAATGAGGTAAAATTTATTGCATGCCCTTCATTTTCGTACCCGCCATCATTGTAATTAAAAAACACCACATACACAGGCAGAGGTTTTCCATGGCCCATTAATTGGGTCATTACATCATGCACTCCACGAGTGGTATCCATGTCGATAAAAAAACGTTTTTCCGCAACAACAAATCCACAGATGGTCTGGACATGGTGAAGATAGAGGCGAACAGGTTCGCGGCAGAATTGCTCATGCCGCGAAACTACATCGATGAGTATATGTACCATTTCGTGGATTTTATAGATTCTGATACTGATACTATAGACGAATTGGCTCGCAGGTGCGACGTGAGTAAAACGGCGATGAGTATTCGCTTGCAGACCATAAAAAACAATACGGCCAGTATCTAACTACACCCCCGGTTGCGCAATTCATGTCTAGTTGTATCAGGAAGAAAACCAGATCCGCAGTAACCGTTTTGGATCCGGGTATAGGAACCGGTATATTTTCCATTTAATTTGAGGTTTATCGAAAAACCTGTCCGGTTGATACTTTTATAAGGTAAATACGTTAGGTATATATACCTAACGTATTTAGATATATACCATTTTTATATTCCAAAGTTAAAGACCGTATAAACTTTTCAGAAAAAATATTCATTGTAGGTATATATACCTACAATGAATATTTAATAGCAAGCAAACATATCTATTGACACATTATATTCATTATACGTATATATACCTATAATGAAGCTTGAGACCGTAAATTTTGATAAAATATCCTCAATTCTACTCCAAAATGGTAAACCGGTTTTAATGACAGATGAGTTTCGAAAATTAGTTAATAAAGCTCAAATAAAGGGAATCAAAGAAAAAGAGATAAAACGAGATTTAGAAAAGTCTGGTATTATTCAAATAAAAATCTTGAAAAGCGAACATTACCAGGATGTAAAAAGGATTTCTATCCCCTCCCTCAACCCTACTCCCTATCATTATGCAGTTTCTCTTCGGGGGAAAGCTTACCTTTCACATAGTTCGGCCGTGCACCTGCTTGGACTTACTCAACAAGAGCCTAAAGTCATATATGTAAATAAAGAGCAAAGTTCCAAACAGGAATCCGGGGATATTCTTCTTCAAGAAAATATCGACAGGGCTTTTTCACGTCCCCAGAGGCAATCGAAATATACTTTCAAGATAGATGGCACAAAAATAATTTTAATCTCGGGAAAATCGACGGGGCTTGCCGGTGTAATTAACGATAAAACAACCGGTCTTCCCTTAACGTGTCTTGAACGAACTCTTATCGATATTACGGTTAGACCTCGGTATACAGGAGGCGTATTTCAGGTTGCACAGGCCTTTAAAGAAGCGGTAAATGAAATAAATTCCTCAAAATTGTTGTCTATTTTTAATACATTAAATTACCGTTATCCATATCATCAATCTCTTGGTTTTTATCTGGAAAGGGCGGGAGCAAAAAGAGAGATATTGGACAAGCTGAAAGAGAAGGGATTGAAGTATAAGTTTTATCTTGATTATTCAATATTTAAACCCGGTTTTGATGAATCATGGCGTGTCTTTTACCCACTTGGCATATAGATGTAGAGCGGACGCATTAACAAACTCAAAATAATATTCATATGGTCTAATATCGCCGGCGACAGACGATCCGACATCTTCCCAAGAAGCCCTGTGAAGTTCTTTCACATCTTCTAATTTGTTCAATAAAGAAAGATCGACTTTTTTTGCCTTGAATACTTCTTCCACTGTAGATAAATACATTTCGAGTTTAATTGAAAAATAGTCACAAATCGCCCAAATATCGTATAAGTCCCGGCCCCTGCTCCTTTTTGTATTTTCTGATATGTGAGGATAATCCGGATGTTGCTGAAAAAGGGCACGAAGTTTTTCTACAGCCAACAAGAGGGGAGAATAAACATAAATTTCAACTTCATCTATTTTTTTCTTACTTTTTTCATCAATATATTCATATTTGCTTATCTCTATCGTGTATCTGCGTCTTTGTGAACCTATATCTACGAGCATTGATTGCCTTCTCATCCTATCGATTTTATTATCCAAATTCAAAGCCAAAGATTTTGTAATAAGCTTGAATTCGGCCCTGTAACCTCCCCACCAATCAACATGGGTTTTTTGTGGTTTTCGGGTAAAGTTAAAATCAAATATAATAATTCCGTATTTTTCAAATGATGACGTCAAAGCCCCAAGAATATAACTTGCAACCTTCTTCATATCATCGAAATCATTTTCAATAGAGAAATCCAAATCAAGCGAATTTCTATTTCCAACATTATAAACAAGTGAAAGTGCATTTCCGCCTTTTAATACCAATTGATCATACAACTCTTCATTTGAATAAATGGCTTTTAGTATTAATTTTTTTATATCATCATGGTTCATATATTTTTTGTATTATTATTAAAGAAATTGAATAAATACGTTTTTTTTAAAAAAACACATTTCATCTTACTTCTCATTTTGATATTATAGCCAAAATATAAAAGGATCAAGTATCGTGGTCCACCACTCGATTAAAATAAATCTTATTCCAGTTCCATTTGTCATTGTTCCCTTATTCACGCCCGTTTTCCCCGTCAAATCCATTTGCATATTCCTTTTCATTCCACTACAATACCAAGAAGGCGTTGCCAGGATAAAATGCCAAAATCCAAAATGCGGACACGATTACTTTGTTCCTCTTTCCTGTCTTGGATTCTATCTTTGCCCGTCCGTTGACCTCGGGGTCGACTTTTTCGATACGGCGGAGGTATACGGACCGTTCATCAATGAAGAGCTCGTGGGCGAGGCTCTGACACCCTTCAAGGGGCGTGTGACGATAGCCACCAAATTCGGGTTCAAGCTCGATCCCGAAGGAAAGGAACGGTGGATCGGGCTTGACAGCCGTCCGGAACATATCCGGGGGGTGGCGGAGGCCTCGCTCAAACGGCTCCGGGTGGAGATAATCGATCTGTTCTACCAACACCGCGTCGACCCGGACGTACCGATCGAAGACGTTGCCGGGACGGTAAAAGATTTGATCGCGGAAGGTAAAGTAGGACATTTCGGGCTTTCGGAGGCGGGGGCGGGTACCATTCGCCGTGCCGACACGGTTCAAGCCGTTACCGCGGTACAGAGTGAATACTCCCTGTGGTGGAGGGAACCGGAGACGGAAATACTGCCGGTTTTGGAAGAGCTCGGCATCGGGTTAGTCCCATTCAGCCCCCTGGGCAGGTGTTTCCTCACCGGAAAAATAAATGAAAAAACCGCATTCGATGAAAAAGATTTTCGCATGACTTTACCCCGTTTCACCCCGGAGGCCATCAAGGCGAACAAGGCGCTGGTCGAACTGCTCGAAAACATTGCAAAAAGGAAGCACGCTGCTCCCGCACAGATCGCCCTCGCATGGCTGCTTTAGCGGAAACCGTGGATCGTTCCCATTCCGGGCACCAGGAAACTCGAACGGCTGGAAGAGAACCTCGGGTCCGTTGAGGTCGATCTTACAAAGGACGACCTGGAAGAGATCGAGCGCGCATTGGGGAATATCTCGATACAGGGTTCCCGGTACCCGGAAAGTATAAAAAAATGGTAGGTAGGTGATGTTGGAAGCAGGGCATTGGATGAAAATATTTTTTAGGATAATGCAATTGAATTTTAATAGATAACCTGGAAATAAACAAAGTAATTGTTGCTTATTTTTTTCATGGTATGTTGATTTTTTTTATATTGTTTCGTCCATTTTTTATAGTGCTCTATAGGACATTTGTCCGCTTGAGTCAAATCAAGATTTTATGTATCATCGACTCCGACTTTCGATAAGTCAATACAATATGTAAAATAAATTTGGAACTCAATTGAGGAGGAGTCTATGAAAAATGTAATTCTTGGAACCTGTTTCCTGGCGGTAATTTTGTTCGTCACCGGCTGCAGTTCACCAATGGGGGGAAATGACGGGGCGTCTGATAAACCTATTCCGGTCTTCGATCCGGATACGCAGACATTCGCACCGCAGAACGTGTCGACCCTCATCATTCACGGTGACGAAATACTCGATTCGGTAGTGGATAATTATCCCGGAATAAATGAATATTATGGAGACCGGGACACATTCCGAAATTTGGTAAATGCCGATTTAATGCCGGGGATTCCGCCGGCCATTGGAGCGGAAAATTCCGAAGAAAACGATGTCGATCCGACGAAGTCATTTTCGGATTATTATACGATATGTTATCCCGATCTTTTCACGGTTGTCGAAGCGGATAAGGACGATGGGGCGAATACATCATCCGTGCCTCCCTGGTTGAAAAACGCCAAGGAATTCGTCGCAGTCAACAAAAAAGCACTGAAAGAATTCAGGGAAGGTTATCAGGCGGTCGTTAACGGTGCACCATTGGTCAGAGACTGGTTCAACGAACATGCCAAGATCCTTATGCCCTTGGTAAACGATATCGGCGAGGCCCTGGACTCTGTTTTCGGAAAGGACGGGTGTTCCGGAATATACCAGGCCACACAGAGTCTTTTTCCTGCCATAGAAAACGCCCTCGGCGTCATCGGTTCTGCCATCGGCATCATTACATCGTTCATCAATTTATTTTCACCCGGTTCCCAGGGGCCTTCTCCTTATGAGTTACTCAGCGATCAAATTGCGGAATTCGAAAGACACGTGACAACGGAATTCGCTGGTCTCGACTTGGACCTGACACAGTTTTTTACACAGAGTTTCGATGCGGGAATCTCCGGTATGACGACTTCACTCGCGATTTTGAAAGATTATGCAGATATCGGTGATACCGCAGATATGGCCCCTATCATTTCGGCCGTTTCCTCTACCTATAGCCCTCTGCTGTCGCAGTACTACCACGCCGCCTGCACGACCTTCTTTAATTATGTCAAATATCTGAAAACACTTCCCGACACGGATGAAAAAAAGAAGGTGGTGGCGTCGGATTACCACCTCAAGGTAACCATTGATTACACTTACACCGGCGGTTCGCAGAATGAAAAGTATCCCGTAATAGATTCTTCGGATGAAGTCGTTCTTATCAATCCTGCAAAATATGCGTCGGAACATAATTTACAGTTTATGAATATGAACTCTCTCCTTTGTCTCGACAGCTATATTAACGAATTTATGAGCTTCGGACCATATATGTCATGTGCTTCCGGAAATCCAATGGCCACGGAAATCTGGAATTACAACCAGGCAAAATTTATTTTAGACTCTATTGTCACTCCTCTTCACACAACAATCGATGAGCTTGCATCGGCTATGAATGACAGTTTGCAGAATGCGTATTCGGAACTGGATACACACGCAGCTCCTGCCTTGACGAATATCGGAAAAGTAGTCTGGCTTGATCCTCATCAAGGACCGGCTGCTCACCTTGTGAAAACGTATACCCCCCCATACCGCCCCCTGTATTATGTGTATCATTATTATCCACTTGTGAACGCCTACTACAGGGGACATTCGTTGATCGGTTTCGGGAATTTGACGACCTATGACGGTCCGGAAGTCGGTTGGAGTTATGGTTACAGCACGGGGCCGATGCGATTTCAGGATGGTCAATCCTTCAAAATTGATTTTGTGGCCGTCGATCCGACTTCCTGGACAAGTATAGGAACTCCCAGCGGTACTACCATGGGATATTCGAAGTATTATAAAAGTTACTCTGCAACGATCGGGAAGGCTAATGTCGAATATTTCGCAGATACTTCTCATAAAGTCCGCACGGACAATGCTTTTACCACAAAGGATTTTAATTCAACGGAAAATCTCAATACCGAGGAAATCAAACAGATGATCAAGGCGTTTTATTTTGCCAAGGCGACACAGGTCATGGAAGAGGCCGCGTACCTGGGGGCGATGGAAGTAAAATTACGAGCGTATTTGTACGAGAAGGATAATAACTAAAATGCAACTCTTCTTATTATTTCTCGATTTGCAATATACATTACTCAGGCAGGCTGTGCCTGCCTGAGTAAGAGAAGGGTCTTTAACTATCAATCTCAATATTTTAAAATGCAGGCGTTATGAGTTCCGATGAACACCATGAACATAATATCTGAAATACGTAAAGAACTGAATCAACTTTCACAAAACCCGTCCAATGTGAAAGATTTTTCCCGTTTCCACAAAGACGGGAAAAAACACATCGGCCTGGTAACGAAAATCGTGAGAAACCTTTCCGCGGAAAAATATAAACAGGTCAGACACCTCGAGAAGAAAAAAATCTACTTCATTTGTGAAGAACTTCTCGAAACCGGGAACCATGGATGCCAGATCGTGGCTTTCGATTGGTCGTACAGAATCAGAACACACTACAGAAAAGAAGATTTAACCGTTTTCGAAAAGTGGATCGACACTTACGTCGATAATTGGGGAAGCTGCGACGATGTGTGCACCCATGCCCTCGGATATCATTTGTATCTCTTCCGCGAAGACATCCCTAAAATCCGACGGTGGACCATATCGAAAAACAAATGGAAGAGAAGGGCCTCGGCGGTCGTCTTCATTTACCCGGTGAAAAAAAAGAAATACCTCGACGAAGTATTCGGGATCGCGGAATCATTATTAACAGATGAAGAAGACCTGGTGCAGAAAGCATATGGCTGGCTGCTGAAGGTGGCATCGGCCGTTGAAAGACAAAAAGTATTCGATTTTGTAATACAACATAAAAATACCATGCCCAGGACCGCGCTGCGATATGCGATAGAAAAAATGCCCGACTTCTCGAGGAACCAGGCGTTGGCAAAAGATTAACATTATTTCGGGACGGACGCCGTCACCGGCTCTTTATCCCTTATTCTTTTTCCCGTATCTTTATCGAACATAAAACAGCCGTGAATGTCCAGAGTGACGGTATCTCCGAAAGAAATATCATCCTTTGGCGGGGTGACGATATACACGGTCTTTTCATGTACCCGGGCGGTAAGAATTACCTCTTTTTGCATCGGGATAGTTGTCTTTTCGAGAATCACCGCTTGTAACCCGCCGGGTACCGCGTGCTTTCCTATCTTGATATCCCGGGGCCTTATGCCCACAATGACGGAATCCGGCACACCCGGCATATAGCCTCCCGGAAGCGTATTAATTGCAGGGACATACTGGTCCGTGTTGATGAACTCGGCAACGAAAAGACTCCCGGGATCGTTGTATATGTCGGTTGAACTGCCTGTCTGCTCGATCCTTCCATCCCTCATTATCGCGATAATGTCGGCAAAAACCAGGGCTTCATGCTGATCATGGGTCACATAGACCGTGGTGATGTCGAATATGCCAAGTAGTTTCTTCACATTCAACCTGTATTTTTCCCGGAGCATTTGATCGAGGTTCGAAAACGTTTCGTCCAGGAGAAAAACATTCGGGTCCCTGGTAATGCAGCGGGCGATCGCTACCCGTTGTTTTTCCCCGCCGGACAGCGTTCCCGGATTTCTGTCCGGCAGATAGGCCAGTTCGACACCCATGAGTTCGCTGGTCCTGTCGAATTTTTCCCTGGCACTTTCGTATAGTTCCTGTGTTTTTCGTTTGAAGAAAAAATAGAATAACACGTTACTCTTCGACGTCAGGTGAGGGTAGAGCGCGTAGTCCTGAAAAACCATGCCGATTTTTCTGTCCATGGGTTTCAATTCGTCCACTCGCTTCCCGTCGAACTCGATGCTCCCCGATTCAACCGGGATCACGCCCGCTATCATTTTCAGGAGCGTCGTTTTTCCGAACCCACTGGGGCCCAGTATCACCATTGTTTTTCCGTCCGGTATGTACAGATTCAAATTTTCGATCGAAAAATCGTAAGTTTTTTTCTTTTCCCGGGGGAGCTGCGAAAAGGTACCAATATTATATAAATCCACGTCCTCTGATGTATGGGCAGGAATAATGTACCTTTCTAAAATTAAAAATGTCGGCCTGTACGTCAGATAATTTCCTCCGGTGAAAACGACAACCGTATTTTCTTCGGGAAGAATCATTATATGTTGTCCCCCAAACCCGTTTGCGAGGAACATCCGGATTACCTTATCTCCCTTTTTGATCGATTTTGTCCACCACGAATACTAATATCCCATTTTTCCCGAATCCTCACCGGGGACATCAATATCGACGTTGCCGGAAAATGGAGTTGCGCATTTATCGATCCAATCCCCGGGAATAATCCTTTCCCCGTTCCACGTACCCTTGTTGAGAAAGGTCATTCCGATTTTTGCCATATCTCTCGAAGTGAGTTTCAATCCGCTCGCGGCCTCAAAAACGCCATTGGGAAATTGTGTCGCCCATTCAAAAGCGTTGATTCCCAGGGGTTCGAACAAATATTTTTCTGAAAACTTCTCAATGGTCAGATTGGATGAATTCTTTATAATTTCACCCAGGATTATCGTATTACCGCCGTAATAAGAAAAATGCGTTCCCGGTGTATTCGCCAACCGTACTTCCAGAATATAACTTATAGGATCTTTTTTCGAATACCAGATGCCGATTACCGGATTATCTTTGCTGCTGTATGGGGCGTTCCACTCGTTCCACTCCAATCCGGACGTCATGGTAAGAAGATGTTCGATCGTGATGTTCTCTTTTCCGTTTCTTTTTAAAATGCCGGTGTTCGGGTAAATAGTCGAATATCGATTGATTGACATTATCGATGAAACCCTTGTCCACGGCGATTCCGATACATGCGGAAGTGATGCTTTTGGTGACGGATTGAATATGATGAAGCATAAATTTATACCAGGTGACATATTCACCGTGATGACCGGGTCCGTCCTATTTATATTTATGTCCTTTGAAATATTCTTCGAGCACTAATTTGTTATCCCGGACAATCAGTAGAGAATGAACCTCATTTTGATTATTGACAAGTATCAGGCTCACCGCTTTTTCTATTGATTTTTGTTCGATCGCAACCTCGCTCAAAGTGCCAAGGACAAATCCATCTTCGTAATTTTTAGGCGGTTTATAATCATATAAATCCGGTGGATCGGTTATGCAATTCATTAAAAACATGGAAAAAAACAAAATAATCACCTCTCTTTTTTTCATAGATACACTCCCGTTTTATTGAATTTGAACAATATAGAATAAGATGTCACATGTTTTAAAACTCGATCGAAGACATTCCGCGAATACCCCTTTGGTATCCCAATTTGATTACTATGAGATTTTATTATATTATATAGTAAGTAGTTTTATCAAGACTCGATGAGAACTACTCGGGTGAAATTTCAAATCATGGGACACGGGACTGATTAACGCATCAGGACAAGTTCGTCGCCGGATTCTCGACAAATGGCAAATGTTTCGAATGCGTGAAGACTGAGAAAAACGGAATCTCAATGCACGTGAAATTTGTGTATTTTTTAAGACCTATCTTTTTATTCATCGATTGCAAAACCCCAAATCCCCCCGTGGCGGATACGTTTGTTTTCCGCCCCTCCTCTACCGCCTCCGCACCGCGGCCTCGTCCAGCAGCATAATCGCCTTCTCGAAGTTCTCCCCGGAAATCCGGGCGTGGCCTTTTCTCGGCTCCTGAAGGAAATACGCCTCATACCCGAGATACAGAAACGTATCATACCCATTGAAGGTCTCCTGCCGGTTAAAGTCCCAGTCGCCGGTTGCGCAGACCATTGTGACGTGCCGCCGCGCGTAGGGATAGCTTGGAATAATCCGGGCGCCGCTGGTGAAACACCCCCCGACCGCGATCCCGCCCGTGAACACACGCGGTTCCCTTGGGACGATCTCTCCGGTAAGGCGGCCGCCCCAGGAAAAACCGGTGAGGTAGACTCGTTTCCGGTCGACTGCGTAGTGGCCGAACATGTGAAAAACCATCGCCAGGACGAGACGCTCGTGACCGGTGAACATCATCTCCGCCGAGCTGCCGTCGAACACCCCGTTATATGGATCGAAACCGGCGTAGATGAGCTTGTGTTTCTCGAGTGTTGCCGTGTAGGCGGACGACGGGGCCTGATTTTTCGATTTGGCGTTCATCATGGAGACGATAAGGCCGTAAGGCTCCTTTCCGTCATATCCCTTGGGTACCCAGACGACGACGGGATACCTGGAAAGATCGAGCTTCGGATCCCGGTCGATCCAAGGCGACCACTTGGTCAGGGTGAGCGGGTACGTTCCCCGCTTGTCGCTCCATGGTCCCTCTACGCGTTTTACCTCGAGCGGTTTGGCCGCCCCGGCTTCGTAATCTTCGAACACCTTCCTGTTCTTCGTCGCTTGGGCCAGAAGCTCGTCGGCCGATAGCTTTTCGTGTGTCACCGACGAACCAAGGTACCGGAGAATGTCGTCTCTACCCAGCAACGCGCATGCATTGAGGTCCGCGGAAGACCACCGCACGAGCGGCAGGCCCCGGACCAGGTCGAGGTCCGTGCTCACGGCCAGGACGGTGCCGAGTGATGTCCAGTCTGGGGTCGCGGGCGCACCGAGGAGGAGCGGCGTAAGGCTCGAACGCCTGGTAAGGGCGAATATGAGCGGCGAATCCCCGCTGTCGTTTTGCACGTTGGGATCGGCACCGGCATTCAAAAGCGCGCTTACCGCTTTCTCCCTCCCGGCGAGTACGGCCTTTTCGAGGGGCGTTCGGCCGTAGCGGTCTCCCGTGTCCCACTTCACCTTCCTGGCGGTAAGGGCCTCGATCATCCGCACGTCGCCGGTTTCCGCGGCCAAATGCAGCGGTGTGGCCGGAACCCCGTCGGCTGTACGGGCGACGTGAGCCTCGAAGGCGGACGCCGGGAGCTCCGCGATCACCTTGAGGTCGGCGGTAAGGACGGCCCGGCAGGCGGGTGCTTTATTCCCGACCGGCCAGCCGCCGCTCGACTCGGGAACCTCGAGCGACTTGAAATAGGCGGTGAGCGCCTTGAATCCGTTTGTCCTCGAAAAACCGAGGGCGGTGAACCCGTCATTGTCGGGGATGGCAGGATCGGCCCCCTTGGCGACGAAGAGCTTCACCAGCGGAAGATACGAGTCCCCGGTGCAGGCGCGATAGAGGGCGGTCTTGCCCTCGTCATCCCGGGCGTTGAGATCGACCTCGAGCTTCAGAAACCTGTCGACGAGGGCCGCGTCACCCGGTTTTATGGACCGGGAGGCCATGGCATGAAACACCGTCTTGCCCGTGGAACCCTGTCGGGTGGGATCCGCCCCGGCTGCCAGGAGCTCTTGGATCGCGCCGTCGTGTGCCCACTTCACCGCCACCATGAGCGGGGTTTCACCGTAGCGGTTGGAAATGTTGAGATCGGCCCGCCGGCCTTTGGCTAGAGAAATGAGTTTTTTCAGGACCGGACGCTTGAGCTTGTCGAAACCCGCCAGGTGGTGAAGCAGGGCCGCGCCGTAACCGTCCGGGTCATTGACGTGGCTGGTTTTCTCGAAAACCCGGGTAATGAGATCCCAGTCGCCGTCGAAGGTACTCGAGTTTGCCGCGTACATGATCGCGTCCAGATCGTCCGGATTGGGGTCGTAGCCCGCGTCCAGGTAGGCGCGAATGAATATTTTTCCTCCCTCGGCGTAATGAGAAAACAAATTGTCGAGTACGGACTTTCCCCACGGCCATCTCGGGTCGGACCTCGCACCGTGTTGTAAAAAGAGCGGGACAAAGGGAGCGTACCGGTCGGCCTCCTTGTACCCGTACCGCTCCAGGTAGAGGAGCATGGATATTTTCGTCTCCACCTCCTCCCCGTTGGAGATGTAGGTGTACGAGGTGTCCTGGGAGGGATCGGCGCCCAGGCCGATGAGCACCCGGGCGATTTTAAGCGCCTCGTTGCGGTCTTTGGGAAGCGTTTTGATGAAGGCGGCGAGAACCGTGGTGCCGTCGCCGGTGAGTGCCCGGAAATCCGCACCGGCGGATTTAAGGAGCTTCAATGCCTCGATTTTTTCATCCGCGCTTTTACCCCACCAATTCAGGACAAAAAAGACGGCGGGCGCTTGGACACCGGCGGTGTCGTCGCCGGACACGATTCCCATGTAATTCTTGAATACGGTGTTCGCGTTGGCACCGCGGCCGAGGGCTTTTTCAAGCCGCCCCGGGTCCCGGTTTCGCAGGGCCTGTTCCAGCGCCGCATCGGGAGATTCGTCCAGGCGCGCTTTCAGGGTGAGCGTCCCGACCAGGGTATAGGTTTTTTCCTCCCTTGTTTTCGCGTACAGGCTGAACTCGTAATCGCCGCTCTCCGGGAACGAGAGTATGAATACCCAGCGGTCGCCTTTGCGGGAGTAATTGGTGGCCTCGCCGGCCTGTTCGCCGGTGGCTGTGTTTTTCATGCCAAATGCCAGCTCGACGCTTTGAGGACCGCTTATGACCAGCGATGCGTCTCCATGTGATTCGGCCGGCGGCAGGGAGATCACCTCGAGACCGAGCCCTGCGAAGGCGGGCGAGGCCTGCCATGCAGGATCAGTTTTAACCCCGCTCCCGTCGACTTGATTGTGCACCCGGTCCGGCGTGGACTCCGGCAGCGACGACAGGCAGGCGGAGAGAATAAAACCGGTCGCGATTACCACGATCATCGTCCTTATCATAGAAAATTCCTCCTCAATCGGAAGCCGAATGGTTTCGGACGCAGGGCCGGTGACAGACGCATATCATCGGATGCCGGTTACGCCGTACCGGTATTATAAGAGAATTTATGTAAACACACAACCGCAATTCCGGATTCGCGTTTTTCGCGTCATTCGCGGTTTATTTTCTTTATCACGTAAGAAATGAGCTAACATAGAGTTGAGCTGCAATTTGGGGCCCGACCAACGGGAGGGCATGGCACATGTTCTTGCTCCAGCAAGAACCTTGACATTAAAATTGTCCGCTCGAACTCATTGTTCTGCGATTCTTGTAAATCAATGTAAATAACTTGCCCAAATTCAGCATTTTTCCGGCACTGTTTTTGCTGTTCATTTTGCATGGGCATTCCAGTACAGACTGCAAGAGCGCGCGCTTATCCGGATAAGGAATATATACCACGGGGCCAAAATGTTTTACAAGCCCTGTTCAAAAACCACTTTGATACATTTAAACAGCAGTATGATGAGAAGTATGCCAAACTGTATGGCAAAATTTATTTTCCTGGAAAAATTCCGGTTTTTCGATTGATAATTCCGTAAGGATTTATGGTTCAGATAATAAAGCCAGGGAATCCCTGGCCCAGTATATAGCCCGTGCACCTGTTTCATTGGAAAAGTTAAGGTATAAGCCATTTCATGGCAAAGTCCTGTTCAAAACACCAAGGTACAATGACTATTTCAAGGAAAATTTCAAACCCCATTTCATCCCAAAAT